>DATKEJ010000107.1:0-4947 GCA_035512315.1 Rhodothermales bacterium
CCGTTCCGGCCGGACTGAGGCAGACGATTCCAATCTCGGCTGAGGGGCTGCCCGCGGGCATGTACATTTACTCGGTTACAGCCGCTTCTTCAGCGGCCTCGAGGGAGATGCGAGGTCGAATGGTGGTGATCAGATAACCGGAGACAAGAGAGAGCGACTGGTACACCGAAGTCTTTTGTGCTACCGGCTGGTGGGGCCGGTATCTTTGACTATTCTTCAGTTCGGTGTCCCTCTATGGGTGCTCCCTCGACGGTGCAATGGTCCGACCTTCGCGACAGCGATGCCGTAACGAGCTGGGACAGCCTGCCCGACTCTAGCGACTGGGACACGGCATTTGGGACGTCCTCGTTCCTTGGGACGATCGCCGCCCATTCGAACGCGGGGGTCAATCAGGTTACCGTCGCAGACGAGCGCGGAGTTTCGGCTGCCGCGCGGGTGGCCGTACGCCGTCCCCTGGGTCTCCACGTCTCCCCAATCCTTCCCTTCACCGCCTTCAGCGCAATTAGACTCCGTGACGAACTCAGGGAGGCCGTCGTACACGCGCGTGAATCCGTCCTAGAGGACTTGCTCGGAGCGATCGAACAGCGGTTCTGTGCGGCGTCGATTCACATCCCACCGCCGATTCAGGATGCGCGGATTCTCATCTGGCGCGGATGGAAAGTTCGTCCGCTCTACACGTACCGGATCGCTCTGCAGGAATCTGAAAATCCGCTCGAATCGTGGTCGGAAAGCGCCCGTCGGACAGCCCGCCAGGAGTCATCCGGGTTTGAGATCGCCGGAACGGATCCCGAGACGCAGGCCAGGCTGGTGGTCGAAAGCTACGCCCGAAACGGCCGGCAACCGCCTCTTGGGGTCGATGGGATCACGGAAGTGGTTCGCTTGATGGTCGAAGACGGCGCCGTGAGAACCGTGGGCGCCAGAAGCAGAGAGTCGGGCGAGATCGAGGCGTCCATTGCCATCCTGCAGCGCGGGCGCGAGGCGTACTACTGGCTGGCGGGAGGTCGGCGCGGGGCGGCGATGACCGTGCTTCTGGCAAACGTGCTTCCCGATCTCGCTTCGAGTGGAACGCGGTTGTTTGACTTCGTCGGGGCCAATACCGCCTCTATTGCCGAATTCAAGCGGAAGTTCGGAGGACAGCTGACTACCTACTTTCGGGCAACGTGGCAACGGGGCGTGGCAGGTAGCATCTTCGGTCGCCGGGTATAATATTATGCGGTCGCGACCCTGGACCATCGACGCCGGACCCGTTTGGGTGTATCTCTTGTCGTTCGCGGCCCTCTTCGTCCGATTTGGTTATAACTACGCTGCCGGAGACCAGGATGAGCTTATCCCGCTCCTCCTCTCGATGCTCGATCCGTCCCTCTTTCAGTCGGACTGGTTCGTTCAGATGCAATCGGCCGAGCTTGGAGTACGGACATACGTCGTGTGGCTTCTCCTTCCTTTCAGCGGCGTTCTGCCCATCCCGTCCGTCGTCTTCGTCATGTATCTCCTCTGCTGGATACTGATAGGGTCCGGCTCGTTCCGCGTGGCGCGAAAGCTCGTCGACAATCGCGTCGCAGCGGCGGCGGCCGTCTTTCTGAGCCTCGGCGTCTTCCATAAGTGGACACTCGGCGGCAACGACCTGGTGTACACGATGTTCGTCGGCGAGATGCTCGCATGGGGTCTCGCCCTTCACGGACTGTACTACTGGCTCGAGAAACGAGATATGAAGGCGGCCGTGCTGCTCGGGGTCGCAGCGTGGTTCCAACTGCTAGTCGGATTGCTTCTCGCCGGCGTCCTGCTGATCGAGCGCGTATGGGACAGGGCCTCCGCCGGGTCGGCCGCGTGGCATCGAAAAAACGATTTCCTGGCCCTGGGGGTTTTCCTTCTCGCGGCAATGCCCGCCATCCTGCCTGTCGCTATCCAGCAGTTCGACGCCCTTGCGGTTGACAAGGGTCTCGTGTTTTACATTCTCGCGCCATTCAGAAACCCATTCCATCACATGCTGTCCGCGTTCGGTCAGAAAGCGATCGTTCGATTCGGAGTCATGCTGGCGGCGGGCATGGCGGCCGCCCTTTACCTCCACCGCCGCGGCAGGCTGAATGACGGCACGAGACTGCTCAGATTCACGACCATCGTTATCGGGCTGTGTGCCATAACGGCGATATTTACAGAACTATGGCCACTTTTGATCGTGGCCAAGTTTCAGGCCTATAAACTGACGGTCGTCGTTAAGCTGCTGCTTCTCATCGTGATTGCCCGAGTCCTCACTGCGGCGATTCCGAAGCGCATTGTGGTTCTGGCGAACGGACTCCTCAAACGAGGCCCCGCAGCCGCGATTGCGTCCTCCGCTGCCCTGATCATTGTGCTCGTGCTGGCCGCGGCGAAACCGGCGTTTCTGCTCCCGCGACTTACGCACGATCTCCACGTCGCGTCGGATCTCGGAAAGATGGAGGGTTGGATACGAGACAATACCGACCTGAGTGCTGTGTTCGCGATACCCCCCGACAATTCGACTTTCCGCTCGAATGCCAGGCGGGCCATCGTGGTGAATTACCCGGCGTTCCCGTTCGACGACGTGGACATGGTCGTCTGGTACGAGCGCCTTCTCGACGTCGCGCCAATTGAGCCGCCGTCATCGGGCCTCGGACTCAAACCGGTCCTGAACGAAGCTTTCCATGCCCAGGGAGCGACTGCATGGCGGGGGTTGAAGGAGACCTACGATATCGAATTCCTCCTCGTCGACGAGTCGAAGATGACGCACCTTCACCCGCTCGAACGGGTTCACGCCGAGGGCTTCTGGACACTCTATCAGCTGGCCGGGCAATGAGATTCCTTCGAGCCCGTGTCGGAGGCGACGACTTCCTCCCTTCAGTCACGACGCTCGTGTCGGGGACGACGCTGGCCTTGGGTTTGACGTACCTTGCGCGTCCCGTGTTGACGCGTCTCTACACTCCGGAGATGTTCGGAATTCTCGGAGTGTTTGCGGCCTTGATCGCCGTGCTGACGACCGTCTCCTCGGGCCGGTATGACGACGCCGTGATGCTCCCCAAAGAGGACGAAAAGTCGAGGGAGGTCGTGTTCCTGAGCCTGTCCATCCTCATAGGACTGTCGCTGCTCACGGTTCCGATCGCAATCTTCAGGACACCCATCGCCGAAAGTCTGCGAGCGCCTGAACTCGCTCCTTACCTCCTCCTCGTGCCGATCTCGCTCCTCTGTGCCGGAACGATCCGACTCGCAGAAGTGTGGCTGACCAGACAGAAGCGCTTTCGCTCTATCGCCGGAGGCCGAACGACGCAGAGCGCGACCGCAGTCCCGATCCAGCTGGCGGTGGGTTTCCGCGACGCCTCGCCGTGGGGATTGATCGGAGGTCTGGTAATCGGGCAAGCCGCGGCCGCCACGGTGCTGACCGCGTTGAGTTGGCGGCGGATTTCTGCAGGCGCCCTGCCGGCCTGGAAAAATCTGCGAACGCAGGCCGGCCGCTATCGAGACTTCCCCATTTTCTCGGGTCCTTCCGCACTGCTCAATTCGATCTCCTCGCAACTGCCCGCATTCCTGCTGCTCTTCTTCTTTGGCGCCGCGGTTGTGGGCCACTATGCGCAGGCCTACGCGCTCCTGGCCGTTCCGATTGGACTCGTGGGGACATCGGTCGCGCAGGTCTACTTCGAAAAGGCGGCCCGCTGCAGGACGGAGGGGGGCCTGGACGCGCTTACCGTGCGAGTATACCGTCGCCTGTTTGAGATCGGCCTGTTTCCGATGATGGTGGTGATCATAGCCGGCCCCGACGTCATCGAGTTCGTGCTGGGCGCTGACTGGAGAACTGCAGGAGTCTACGCTCAATGGTTGGCCGTGTGGCTCCTCCTTGTATTCGTCGCTTCTCCCATGACGCGTCTGTTCGACGTGCTCGAAAAGCTGAGAGCCAACCTGGTTTTCAATGCGCTGCTGTTTGCCGTTCGTGCCGGCGTGCTCGTGGCCTGCGGCTTCCTGGGAAGACCTCTGCTTGCCGTAGCCCTCTACGGTGTGGCGAGCGCCCTGATGTACCTGGGGCTGCTCGCCTGGCTGTTCGCGCTGGCTCGAGTGTCGCTGACCCTCGTTGTGCGTTTTGCAGTGCGAACATTGGCTCTGGTGACTCTCCCGTCACTGGCGCTCGGCGCGGGTGTGGCGTACGGTCTCTCCCCTGCACTGGTCTTCGGATTGGCATGCCTCGCCGGGCTGCTGTACGGCGCCGGTCTGCTTTGGGCGCAAGGACGTGAAGTGCATGCTTAGCGGCCGCGAGTCGGCGTCTCCCCCTGTCAGTCTGGTTAGAGAATCGAACGGAAGGTGTCGGGCATTCCGTTGCCCTGGCGTGCCGCTCCTGCGGAAGGCGACTCGTCACCTTCAGGGTTCTCAACTCCTCGAACCTGTTCGTAGGCCCGAGCCAGGTCATAGGCTATTGCGCTCGCGCTGCGGCCCTCGATCTCCCGTCTCTCCATCACGAATGCCGGCTGGCCGTCTTTAAACACGGCAATGAACGGGGATGACGGGGGGATGCCGGGGAGATAACTGCGCATCTGCGCCGTAGCCTCGAGATCCTGGCCCGCGAAAACGGTCAGATAGCGGTCGGGTTGAACCGGGGCATTCATCGCCATTCGAACGGCCGGACGGGCCATCCCGGCCGCGCAGCCGCATACCGAATTGATTACGACTGCGACGGTCTG
This sequence comes from Rhodothermales bacterium, assembly GCA_035512315.1. Classification (GTDB taxonomy): domain Bacteria; phylum Bacteroidota; class Rhodothermia; order Rhodothermales; family DATKEJ01; genus DATKEJ01. The sequence continues at coordinate 4,677 of DATKEJ010000107.1, forward strand.
TTCCTGGGTGCTCTCCATCGCGCGGTCGACGTCTTCAGCGGTACGAAGCTCCTCCACACCAAGCGCTGTGAGTTCGCGACGCATCGGTTCGACAAGCTGTGGCGGATACGGCATGATTCCAGTCCGAATTAATATGGATGAATACGTGCGCCTCCAACGACAGGAAGGCCCCGTGGATCCCGTAGCCTATTGCTTTGAGCGGCGAAGCTCCTCTTCAGTCTGCGAGTAAACGTCGCTCCAGGCATCCTCGGTGCCAAAGTCGGGAATGATC
>DATKEJ010000108.1:0-4809 GCA_035512315.1 Rhodothermales bacterium
GGAAGCAGGAATCCCCCGTCGACGGCGTTTCGGTAGAAGATCCGCGCGAAGCTCTCGGCGACCACGACGGTGCATCCTGCCTCGCGGATCGCGAACGGTGCATGCTCTCGTGAAGAACCGCAGCCGAAATTGTTACCCGCAACCACGACCTTGAACTTGGACGTGAATGCGTCGGGCGGCGTGAACGGGATGTTTCCGAACGGAAGCCCCTGCAAGTGAGCCGGCACGCCGCTGAGCGCAAACCTGCCGTACTTCCTGCGCTCTTCCGGCTTCATCAGGCTGTAGACAAGGTGCTCCGCCGGAATGATCTGATCCGTGTCGATGCTATCCCCGACGACGTATGCCTTTCCAGTGATGCTTTCGATCATTTCCTTACGTGGTCGTGTCCTATATGATTAGGTCTCGCGGGTCGCGTATCACGCCCGAGATGGCAGACGCTGCGACCGTGTACGACGATGCAAGGTAGACGGAGGCGCTCTTGGAGCCCATGCGTCCCGGGAAATTCCGATTCGTCGTGGAGATGACGACCTCGTCACCCTGCGCACGGCCGAATGTGTCGGATGGTCCGCCCAGGCACGCAGCGCAGCTCGCCTGGCCGATCCTGCATCCGGCATTCTCGAAAATGTCGTAAAGCGAAACGCCGTCGATGTGCGTCGTGTGGAGCCCCGCCGCGACCTCCGTGCTCGCCGGCACGATGAACGTTTCGATCGCAACCTCGTGACCTCGGATGATGCGCGCAGCCGCTTCGAAATCCTCCAGCTTTGCTCCTGAACAGCTGCCGAGATAAGCCCGGGTCAGTTTCGTACCGGCAACCTCATCGATGCGCGCCAGGTTGTCGGGACGATGCGGCTTTGCGACCACCGGCACCATCGTCGCCACGTCGTACACTCTTTCCGATTGGAACGATGCGTCGGGATCGGAGAAAACCGGTTCCCACTCGGCGTCTGTCCGCTCTCTCACGTATTCAGCCACCACGTCGTCGGGCGCGATGATCCCGTTCTTTCCACCCGCTTCGATCGCCATGTTGGTGAGCGTCATGCGCTCCTGGATGGACAGGTCGTACACCGCCTCCCCGTCGAACTCCATGGCCGCGTAGGTGGCGCCGTCGATTCCGATGTCACCGATCACCTGGAGGATCAGATCCTTGGCCATTAGATAAGGAGGCAGCGCGCCGTGGAACACGAATCGCATCGTCTCCGGAACACGAAGCCAGATCCGCCCCGTGCCCATAATGAACGCGGCATCCGTGTTGCCGACACCGGTCGAAAACAATCCGAAAGCGCCGGAAGTGCATGTATGGCTGTCGGTTCCGATCAGCACCGTTCCTGGGACGTTGAAACCCTCCTCCGCAAGACCGATATGGCAGACGCCTTTGTACCGGTCAGTCCCAACGTCGAAGAAATGCGGCAGGGAATGTTCGGCGGCGAACGTTCGGAGCACCTCCACATTGCGGTTGGCCAGGATATTCTTGGTAAATATGTAGTGGTCGGGCATCACGACGAGCTTGTTCGTGTCCCAGACTTTGGCATCCGCGCCGAACTCCCGCTTGAAGATGTCGATCGTCGGCGGCCCGCAGACGTCGTGCGTCATGAGGATGTCGACGTCGACCCAGACGGTTTCGCCCGGCGCGACGCGGTTCCTGCCGGCATGAGCAGCGAGGATCTTCTCGGTGATGGTCATCGTGTTGTGGTGGAATGTCGATTCACGTGGCTGAGCCGAACGAACTCATGATGCCCTCGTTGATGAACTGTACCGAATCGCTCCCTTCGTGACTTCGGTGCCAGGCCAGCCGGTTCAGCGCCGCTACGTACGCATGGGCAGACGCCTGAAGAACGTCGGTGTGGCTGGCCGTTCCGGCGAAAGATCGCCCGACGCTCGAGATGACCACTGAGACTTCGCCGACGGCGTCGGCTCCCTCGGAAACGGAACGAATGGAATAGTGCATCAGCCGGTGCGACTCGCCGATTGCTCTGTCGATGGCCCGATAAAGGGCATCGACGGGACCGTCGCCCGTGGCCTTTCTTTCGGACAGGAACCCCGTCCCCTTGTGCCTGATGGCGACGTAAGCCTCGGGCGCGTGGGTCGAACCGACGTTCACGTTCATCTCCTCGAGCGTGAGCAGCGTCTGGTCGCCTGATTCCTTGTCGCGGTTGACCAGCCGCACGAGGTCGTCGTCGAACACCTCGCGCTTCTTGTCGGCGAGGTCGACGAACCGGCTGTACAGCTCCTCCCGATTTGCGGCGTTCACTGAAATGCCCAGATCGGCGAGTCTCGAAAAGAATCCGTGGCGCCCGGAGTGCCGTCCGAGTCTGATCGACTGTACATCCTGCCCGACGTCCTCGGCCCGCATGATTTCGTACGTCTCCCGGCTCTTGAGGACGCCATGCTGGTGGATGCCGGCTTCATGAGTGAACGCGTTACGCCCGACGATCGCCTTGTTCGGCTGAACCACGCATCCGGAGTAGAGGGACACGATGTGGCTCGTTTCGGTCAACAGGGGCGAGTCTATCCGTGTATCGACGCCGAACTCGCTTTGTCGCACCCGAAGCGCCATCACAACTTCCTCGAGCGAGGCATTCCCGGCACGCTCCCCTATTCCGTTGATAGTACACTCGATCTGTCTGGCTCCGGCCTTGACTCCCGCAAGGGAGTTCGCTACGGCCAATCCGAGATCGTCGTGGCAATGAGTCGAGAGGACGATATCATCCGAAACCCCGCACCGCGTCCTGGCCAGCTCGAACATGAGTGCGTACTCGCTGGGAAGACAATAGCCCGTCGTATCCGGGATGTTGATCACGGTTGCTCCTGCCCCCACCACGGCCCGAATGACTTCGCACAGAAAGTCATTGTCGGTCCGGCCGGCATCTTCGGCACTGAACTCGACGTCGTCGGTGTAGGTTCTCGCGAGCCGAACGGCCTCAACGGCCATCCTGAGAATAGTCTCCCGCTTCTCTGGGAGGGTTTTTCCGTACCGCGGATCGTCGAACTTGCTCTGGATGTGGATGTCGGACGTCGCGATGAAGGTGTGAATGCGCTTCCTCTTTGCACCTGCCAGCGCTACGGCCGCCGACTCGATGTCCGCAGGGATCGCCCTCGCCAGCGCGCATATGACCGGTTCGGTGACCGCCGCCGCCACCGCCTGGACGGCTTTGAATTGCGCGGGAGACGAGATGGGAAATCCCGCCTCGATGACGTCGACGCCAAGCCTTTCCAGCTGCACGGCGATTTCGACCTTTTCGTCGATCGACATGGAGGCGCCGGGCGACTGCTCGCCATCCCTCAGCGTCGTATCGAAAATTATGACCCGGCCCTGCCTGTCGTCCTGCTTGCTCACAACGTTACCTCCCGTTGCCTGCTGTTCTCTTGATATCGTTGACTCATACCTTCTGCCGGAGCCGCGATTCGGGCCGTAATGTGCTGACCCATGATTTCCGTCGACAGCTCGGTGGACTGGTCGTCCAGAATGTCCGCGGTCCGCAAGCCTTCATCCAACACCTCTTCAACGGCGCGTTCAATGGCGCGCGCCGCTTCGGCCTCGCCCAACTCGACAAACATCATCGAAACACTGAGAATGGCCGCCAGGGGATTGGCCCGACCCGTACCGGCTATGTCAGGAGCGCTTCCGTGCACCGGTTCGAAAATCCCCGTTTCTCCTCCGATGCTCGCCGACGGCAGAAGCCCGAGTGAGCCTGCGAGGGCCGCGCCGAGGTCGGAGAGGATGTCACCAAACATGTTCGTCGTAAGGATGACGTCAAACTGTCGCGGATTGGCAACCATCTGCATCGCCGCGTTGTCGACGTACTGATGACTGAGGGACACGTCCGTGAACTCATCGGCGTGCACCCGCTCGACCGTCTCTCTCCAAAGGCGGGACGACTCCAGCACGTTGGCCTTGTCGACCGAGACGACGCTGCCGCGCCGTTTCCGCGCCCATTCGAATGCGACACGCGACACGCGCTCAACCTCCGGCACGGTATACACCATGGTGTCGAGGGCCCGATCGCCGACCCTCTCTGACGGCCGCCCGAAATAGATGCCGCCGGTCAGCTCGCGAACGACGAGCAGATCGAGTCCTGATACCAGATGGCCCCTGAGCGGTGACCGCTCGGCCAGCGAGCGCGGCACTTTCACCGGTCGGAGATTCACGAACGTGCCGAGCGCCTTCCGGAGACCAAGAAGTCCGCGTTCAGGGCGTTTATCGGATGGAAGTGAATCGTAGGCCGGCCCGCCGACGGCGCCCAGCAAGACGGCGTCTGCGGCAAGACACGAGGCCAGCGTTTGCTCCGGAAGTGGGGAATCCGCCTTGTCGACGGCGACGCCGCCAATCAGCTGCTCATCCCATCCGACGCTGAAGCCGAAACGGGATGCGGCCGCCTCGCCCGCCCGCATCGCTTGCGCGACAACCTCGGGCCCGATTCCGTCGCCAGGCAGTACGGCAATATGATAGCTCCTCTCGCTCATCCCGTCAGGCTGTTGTCGCCGACTCCTTTTCAACTTCCGGTGCAGCCTCAGATCCGGCCTCCGTATTCTGTCTTAGCCAGCTCATCATGGAGCGGAGCTCGCGTCCGACGACTTCGATCGGATGCTCTCGGCTGGCCTTGCGCAGTTCCTCGAAACGTGCGCCTCCCGAATCGCATTCATCGATCCACTCGCGCGCGAACTTGCCCGACTGGATTTCGGAGAGAATCTCGCGCATGCGGTCCCGAAGCTCGTCGCCGACGATCCTTGGACCGCGCGAGTAGTTGCCGTACTCCGCGGTGTCGCTGATCGAATAGTTCATGTAAGCGAGACCTCCTTCGTAGAAGAGAT
>DATKEJ010000109.1:0-20689 GCA_035512315.1 Rhodothermales bacterium
GCTCGCACCAAGTACCAAGGACCCTGCACCCTGCACCAAGGACCGTTAAACAAATGATTCCGAAAGAAGAAGCCAGTGCGGCGCGGTCGCGGGCGGCGGAGATGCTGAGCCGCGTCGGCATCGCGTTGACGCCGGCCGAGAGAGAGAACCTCGAGGTCGCCGACTTTGGTCTTGGCGACCTGGAGCACTCAGGTCTGGAGCTCGTCGTCTATGAAAACAACGACCGGTACTGTGCCAAGGAGCTGGTCCTGTTCGGTCGTCAGACCTGCCCCGAGCACAGGCATCCGCCGGTCGACCGGGATCCCGGAAAGCGCGAGACCTTCCGCTGCCGGTGGGGCAAGGTCTGGCTCTATGTGGAGGGGGAGGAAACACGGCCGATCCAGGCACGCGTGCCGGAGGGCGACGAACGGTACTACACGGTCTTCCATGAAGTCGAGTTGCTTCCGGGGGACCAGTACACGATCCCTGAGAACACGCTCCACTGGTTCCAGGCCGGCGACGAAGGCGCGGTCGTGTCGGAGTTTTCGAGCACCAGCACCGATGAGTTCGACATTTTCACGGATCCGCGTACGAAGCGGGCTCCCGAAGTGGCAGGCTAGCATATCATGGCGCGATGCTTTCTCGATGAAAGATGCGCGAATTGATCAACTCCGCGACTTGATTAATCAACCCGGCCTTCGAGATGAACGTGAGGGACACTCCCGACGCCAACATTTTTAAGTTGGTGGAGGTGGCCGAGACGTATGGTAGGTATTGATTTTGCAGGTCCTCCGGCTCCATAGCACCGGCGACCTTCGCCTGCTCGACGAACCCGTTCCCGATCCGTCGGACGGAGAGGAACTACTGCGAATAACCGCGGTCGGGATTTGCGGATCGGATCTTCACTGGCTCGAGGAGGGCGGGATCGGCGACGCACATCTGGACAGACCCCTCGTCCTTGGGCACGAGTTTGCGGGCGTCATTGCGTCCGGACCCAGGGAGGGCCTCCGTGTCGCGGTTGATCCCTCCATTCCCTGCGGACAGTGCCGGTACTGCATGGAGGGAAACACGAATCTGTGCACTCGCCTTCGCTTCGCCGGACATGGAAGTGAAGACGGAGCGCTTCGAACGTTTATGGCGTGGCCCTCATCGCGCCTCCACCCGATCCCGGACTCTTTCTCGGATGAAACAGGAGCGCTGCTGGAACCACTAGGGGTCGCCATTCACGCGGTCGATCTCGGCAAGATTTCTGAGGGATCGCGAGTAGGCATATTCGGGTGTGGTCCAATCGGTCTGCTGATCGAGCAGGTCGCGGTCGCACGCGGTGCGAAGATAGTGGTGGCCACGGAGCCGATACCGGCCCGTAGGGAGGCCGCCTTGAGATATGGCGCAGCGATTGCGCTGGATCCGAATGTGGAAGGCTACGCAGGCGAACTGCGCCGCGCCGTCGGGCCGGAGGGACTGGACGTGGCATTTGAGGCCTCCAATGATTCCCAAGCCATTCAGGATGCCGTTGACGCCGCACGGCCGGGCGGCAGAGTCGTCATCACTGGCATTCCCTCTGACGATCAGATCGTCGTACGGGCTTCGACTGCGCGCAGAAAAGGACTTTCGCTCCTGCTGACGCGAAGAATGAAAGAGGTATACGATCGTGCTATCGGTCTCGTCACGAGCGGTGCAGTGGATGTGGACGGCCTGGTGACCCAAAGATTCAGCCTGGCTTCCTTCTCGCCCGCGTTCGATACCGCTCTGAGGCGAACGGGCCATAAAGTCATTATCAATCCCTGACGAAAATCTTATTTGCCCGTAGCACAAACGTTTGTTCTAAAGAAACGGGGTGCGTACCATAGCCTCAACTCGGCTTTAACTCAAACTTTCCGAATGGTTTACCCATCGTTCGGCGATTTGAGATCACATTGCGAGTTGCGCAATTGCGCTCACACGTAAGCTAAAATGGCAGTTACACTAAGCGATATCGCGGCCAAGGTCGGCGTGTCGGTGTCGACAGTTTCACGCGTCCTGAACAGAAAGGCGTCGGACTATCGGATCAGTCAGGAGACCGAGTCGCTGATTCTTCGTGCGGCGGAGGAATTGCGCTATCGTCCGAATCAGATTGCGCGCGGTTTGAGACTCAAGAAGACCAATACGATGGGGCTCGTCACTCCGGACGTATCCAACCCCTTCTTCGCGCACATCATCAAGGCGGTTCAGCACGCCGCTCACGGACTGGGCTACAGCCTGGTCGTCTGCAACACGGACGAGGACATTGACCTCGAGGTGGAGCACGTCAATCTCCTGTTTCGAAATCGGGTCGACGGTCTCATTGCCATGCCGGTCGGCCAGAGAAAGGAGCACTTTCAGGACTGGTTGGAAAAGGGCCGGCCGCTCGTCCTTCTCGACCGATCCTTCAGCGAATTGCAGACGAGCTCGGTGGTCGTCGACAACTATTACGGCGCAAGACAGGCCGTCGAGCATCTGGTGGCAAACGGACACCGAAGGATCGCCGTGATACAGGGCCTGCCAGGCACCTCCACGAGCGTGACGCGACTGGCGGGATTCCTCGACACAATGAAGGCACATGGACTACCAGTTGACAAGGACCTGATTGTTGGCGGCGACTTCCGGAGAGAATCAGGGTATGTCGAGACGAAACTCGTGCTCAATCGCGAGAAGAGACCGACCGCCATTTTCGCGATGAGCGACCTGATCACACTGGGTGTCCTTCAGGCGCTCGAGGAAGAAGGGCTCGATTTACCCGAAGATGTGTCGCTGGTGACCTTTGACGACTTCGAGTTCGCGCCCTATCTGAGATGTCCGGTCACGGCTGTACGCCAACCCAGAGAGCTGATGGCGGAAATTGCGGTCAAGCTTCTCGTAGATCAACTCGAAGGAGGCGACAAGGACAGGAAACAGATCGTCCTGAAGCCTGAATTGATCGTCAGGAAGTCCGTCGTACCTCCCCGACTCGAAGAAAATTGGACCTCCGCTGCCCACGTTAGCGGCACGGCGTAATATTGAACAAACGTTTGCATTAATCCATGGCAATTCGTTGATTTGAGGAGGGACGGGCTTTTCGGCCAATTCAGTCAGGAGACTGACCCTTTTCGATCAGACAAGACGGACCCTTTTCGGACCTTTTCCAACTGTGAAAGCGCTTCCTGAAATTCGTTGCACAAAAAATGCACAATCGTTTGTGCGACAATTCAACATTTCCGCTCGTCTGGCCAGCGTCGCATTCGTGTCGATCATGCTCCTCAACGGATGCGACGACGACTCTACTGTAGTGGCCCCCTACCTGGGCTCAAGGCCGCTCACTATCCTGAAGGTGACCCAGAGCTCGCAGCCCGACATTCAGTGGGTCGGCGGCCGCGTGGCCGCCGTGGGCGTCAACCGGGGCACGAAACCGGCGCTCGATTCGAGCCTTATCTGGCTTGCGACGGCGGCGGACAACTCGCTCAACTCACCTCAGCGGGTGGGCGTGAACACCGACGCCGCCCGGATCATCTCCTTTGGCGGAACGCCCGTCGACAGCCTGCCGAGCGGCGACGAGATGACCTTCTGGGTGGCCGAGTTGGAAGCCTTCGACCAAGCGTTGATAGGGACAACGACCGATTCGTTCCTTGTTCAGGACACGACCGTCGCGCTGAACTACTTCCTGCGCGGCAGGTCCGGTGGCGACCGGGACATCGGCGCGGAATTCGAGGTCACGCGAAATCAGTCACTCACTGAGGACATTTACACGATTACGTGGACGCCAGCCACGCAGGCATTCCGCCGGATAGCCATTCGTCAAGCCTCGCTGGGAGGCTTCACCGACCTAGTCTGGCACGTAGTGTTACCCGATGAGGCGCCCGACTCCATCCTCCCGCCCGTCGTCATTGGCGAGACACCGCCGGGCGCACTCGAGGTTCAGTCGTTTCTCGGCTTTACGCCCGCCAACCACGTTCTCTGGATGGCGACGGACGATTGGAACGGCGAAAGCTTCGGCTTCACGGCCACCGGGTATTCCTTCTTCCAGATTTTTGCCAATAACTTCGAATGAGAATGCGCGGCCGACGGTTCACTCTCCTCCTGTTAGCAGCAGCTTTTCTGAGCATGAGCTGCGGTTCCGGCCCCGCAGACGACGGACGTGTCAGAATCACATTCTGGCACAGCTTCGTCCAGTCCACTATTCCTGCGCTCGAAGAACTCATCGACCGCTTTGAGACGGAGCATCCGGGAATTCGCATCGACGCCCAATACATCCCGACGGGTGACGCCCTGGTCCAGAAGCTTGTCACTTCCGTTCAGAGCAAGACTGCCCCTGACCTCTCGTGGATTCATTCGAACTATCTCGAGGGTCTCGTAACGGCCGATGCGGTGTATGAAATGAGTCATTTCATCGACGGCCCCAACGGCCTTGACAGCGCAGACCTGGCCGCCATCCATCCCGCACTCATCGAGTACGCCTCATGGAGAGGCACCATGTACAGTATGCCGATGGAAGCGACGAACTTGGGAATCGTCTACAACAAGGATCATTTCCGGGAGGTTGGTCTGGACCCGGACGCCTTTCCCGCAGACTGGGATGCGCTGCTGGAAGCGACGAGGAAGCTTACCCGTGACCTGAATGGCGACGGAGTACGAGACCGCGTCGGCTTTATGCCGGCGATCGTCCCTGCCGACGGACCGCAAGGCCCCTACATGATGTGGCAATGGACACCTTTTCTCTGGCAGGCCGGTGGGTACCTGATCAACGAAGAGCAGACTGAGGTCCTGTTCGATTCCGAGGCGGGCGTCGCAGCTCTGACGCTTTGGAAGAACCTCTACGATCTGCAGCAGCTCGGAGGATTCTCGAACGATTTCATGGTGGCTTTTGCGTCAGGTCAGGCTTCGGCGACGCTGGACGGACCCTGGAATCTGCCCCGTTATCCGGATCTGCTCCGTGGAATGGACTGGGGAATCGCAAAGCTTCCGGCCGGCCCGGCAAAGCGAGCGACGGTGGTCGCGGGTGAATACCTCGCCATTTTCAAACAAAGCCAGAATCCCGATTCCGCCTGGGCCTTCGTGAAGTGGATGATTGATCCGGACATTCAAGCGTTCTGGTCGATGAAGTCCGGGTACTTGCCGGTGCGCAGCGACGTCCTTGAAATTGACTGGTACCAGCAGTTTCTGGACGAGAACCCCGGGCACAAGGCGTTTGTCGATCAGATGGAGTTCGCGCAGGCTCAGCGGCCGATGGATTTCAACACGTTGAGAATCCAGCGTGAGCTGACCGTGGCGATCGAGCAGGCGACCGTGGGCGGGATGGACCCGGCGACCGTTCTCCGTGAAGCGGCGCGGAAGGGCAACGAGCTGCTTCGGTCAGCCGATCGCAGCTTCGAAACGATGAATTAGTTTCGCGCAAAGTATGACCCGAAGGGAGAATCAAGAGAGCAGGTTGAAGAAGCGGCGGTCAAATTGGCCGAGCGCGCTGCTGTTCCTGTCCCCCACCTTCGTCATTTTCGGCGTGTTCATCGCTTTCCCAATCGTCTTCTCTTTTTATCTAAGCTTCCACGAGTGGAACATGTTCAGCGGCGAGAGGGACTTCGTCGGCGCGCACAACTACGCAGCGATGTTGGCCGATCCCGAGTTCTGGCACGTCTTCAAGACGACAGCCATCTACACGATCGGGACCGTGCCTTTGAACATGCTGATTGCACTATGGGTAGCGTTCATCCTGAACAAGAAGATCGTCGGAAAGAAATTTCTCCGGGCGGCGTTCTTCACGCCCGTCATCGTCTCCTCGGTCGCCGCGGCGGTGATCTGGCGCTGGGTGTTCGATCCGAACCTCGGTCTGCTCAACTTCGCTTTGGAGAGCATCGGCATTCCTTCGGTGAATTGGATCAGCAATGCGACGGCCGCCATGTTCGCGCTCATCATTGTGGGCGTCTGGAAAACGTTCGGGATCAACATGATTCTGTTTTCCGCCGGGCTGTCAGGTATTCCCGAGCACTACTACGAGGCTGCTGAAATTGACGGCGCCGGTGGGTGGGACAAGTTCTACAACATCACGCTTCCCCTGCTCAGCCCGACGACGCTCTTCATCCTCGTATTGAGCATCATCGGTTCATTCCAGGTCTTCGATCTCGTTTTTGTGTTGACCTTCGGCGGCCCCCTCGGCTCCACGAAGGTTCTCGTTTTCTACCTGTACGAGCACGCGTTCAAGTTTTTCAACATGGGGTATGCATCGGCTGTTGCCTACGCTCTTTTTGCAGTGCTTTTCGTGCTCACTCTTCTTCAGATCCGCTTCTTCCGCGGCCAGGCTTATGAGGTGGCGTGAGTAAGCAGCGCGTTCATATCGCCCGGAGAGTGCCGCGTCATATAGGCGCGCACGTCCTCATATATACCCTCGCAGCACTGACCGTCATCCCGTTCATCTGGATGGTCATGACGTCGTTCAAGCCGCTCGGAGAGATCTTTCGCGTTCCCCCGACGTGGTTTCCGGAGGACTTCACGTTCGACAATTACACCCGGGCGTTCACCGCGGCGCCTTTCGGTCGTTTCTACTTCAACAGCCTTTTCGTCGCTGCCGCCGTCACCGTCGGCCAGTTGATCACCTGTTCACTCGCGGCGTACGCCTTTGCCAGGATGCGATTCAAGGGGCGAGACCTCATCTTCTACATTTTCCTGGGGACGATGATGGTGCCTATCCACGTCACCATGATCCCGGGATTCATGATCCTTCACTGGCTCGGCTGGATCGACACATACGCCGCGCTGATCGTCCCGGGTCTGGCATCCGCATTCGGCACGTTTCTGCTGAGACAGTTCTTTATGACCATCCCGGTCGAGCTCGAGGAGGCTGCGTTCATTGACGGATGCACGCGCTGGGGAGTGCTCTGGCGCATCATCCTCCCGCTAGCCAAACCGGCGCTTGCCACGCTGGCAATATTCACGTTCATGGCCGTCTTCAACGATTTCATCTGGCCGCTGATCGTGTTGAACTCGGAGGATATGTATACGGTGCAGCTCGGGCTGGCCATCTTCCGGGATAGATACTCAACGGAATGGGGCAATCTGATGGCCGGATCGGTCGTCGCGACGCTGCCCATTCTGCTCGTTTTCTTTTTTGCACAAAAGTACTTCATCAAGGGGATCACTCTTTCCGGCCTGAAAGGTTGAGTCGTGAACTCCAGAAGCCAAACCCAACACAAACCGTCGCGAATCGATCGCCAGAACATGCCGGGTTCCACAGCGACCACGATTTGCCAATAGCTAACAACCAGGGAAAGCGTCATGAAAAAACCATCACTACTCTTCACTCTCTGCGTCCTCCTCTGGTCTGCGCCCGTGATGGCGCAGTATGGGGTCGGCGTCGAGGTCGATGTCACTCGGGCGCCCGATGGGGCGATTACCCTCGACGGCGCGAACGACGAGCCGGCCTGGGATCTCGGCGCACAATTCGACCTGCTTGCGAACTGGGACTTCTACACGGCGTTCGCCAGTGAGCCGGATCTGTCGGCTTCGGCGTCGGTTCTGTGGGGTGGACCTCCAGAAGGAGCCGCGAAGGCAGCTCAAGAGGGCGACTGGCTCTACGTCTACGTCGAGGTTTTCGACAACGAGATTTACATCCCCGACGCGGGCACTGCCTGGCAGTCCGATCAGATCCTCGTCGGCATTGATCCGACGCACGCCGGAGACAGCCTATACGACGGCAGTTTCGGCGGTGGCGTAGCAAATGCTCCCGACAAGGGTCCGTACGCCTATAAGATCTGGCCGGGTCCAAGCGGAATCACCTTGAACTGGGAATTTGACGGTGTCACGCCTGCCGATTCCGGATGGGTCTTCGGCACGGTCTTCCGGGACAGCACCAACCTCATCTGGGGCGTTGAGTTCGCCGCCTACATGGGCGAGGGCGCCGCTGCCAAAGCGGCTGAGGGAAGGCAGATCGGCTTTAACATCGGCGGCGCTCAGGCGGCTCAGGCAGCTCTGGATGCCGGCGAAGGAGAGGCTACCTACGGCTTCTTCTCCCAGTACGTTTGTGAGCTAGATGGAGAGTTCTGCTCCTACGCAGGCGGGTCCGTCATGAGCGATGCACGCAGCTTTGCCACGCTGAACCTCCTTGGCGGAGGGGGCGGCGGCGAAGATTACGGCGTCGGCATCGAGGTTGACGTCACGCGCGCGCCCGACGGTGCGATTACGCTCGACGGCGAGAGGAACGAAGCCTCGTGGGATCTGGGTGCACAATTCGACCTGCTCGCCAACTGGGACTTCTACACCGGTTTCGCAAGCGAGCCCGATCTCTCCGCATCGGCATCGGTTCTCTGGGGCGGACCGCCTGAAGGCGCCGCCAAGGCGGCCTTGAATGGCGACTGGCTCTATGTCTATGTCGAGGTGCTCGACAACGAGATATACATCCCCGATGCGGGCGAGGCCTGGCAGGCGGATCAGATCCTGGTTGGCATTGATCCAACGCACGAAAACGACGTCCTCTACGACGGCAGTTTCGGCGGTGGCGTAGCAAATGCGCCCGACAAGGGTCCGTATACCTATAAGATCTGGCCCGGTCCAAGCGGAATCACCCTGAACTGGGAATTTGACGGCGTAACTCCGGCCGACTCCGGGTGGGTCATTGGAACGGTCTTTCGCGACAGCACCAACCTGACCTGGGGCGTTGAGTTCGCCGCCTACCTGGGCGAAGGCGCCGCTGCTAAATCGAGCCAGAACCGACAGATCGGCTTCAACATCGGCGGCGCTCAGGCGGCTCAGGCAGCTCTGGATGCCGGCGAAGGAGAGGCTACTTACGGCTACTTCTCGCAGTACGTCTGCGAGTTTGCGGGTGAATTTTGCTCGTTCGCCGGCGGCGCCGTCATGTCGGACGCCAGGAGCTTCGCAACACTCAACCTCACCGGAGGTGGCAGCGGCGAAGGCTACGGCGTGAATGAGGAAGTCCAAGTGCCAAGATCCACCGCAATCACCATCGACGGTGTTGCGGACGAGGCCGACTGGGCCAACGCCGCCGTGTTCAATCCGCTGGCGAACTGGGATTTCTACACCGGGTTCGCCTCCGAACCGGATCTGACCTCCGAAGCACGGGTGCTCTGGGACGAGGACTACCTCTACGTCTACGTCCACGTCTTCGACAACTCCATCTATACGCCCGATGCAGGTGAGGCCTGGCAGTCGGATCAGATCCTGATCGGCATTGACCCGACCCACGCGTTCAGTGACGTCTACGATGCGAGCTTCGGTGGCGGTCCGCTCAATGCGCCCGACAAGGGGCCGTATACTTATAAAGTTTGGACGGAAGGCGCCACCTTGAACTGGGGATTCGACGGCGTCGAGCCGGCAGACTCCGGCTGGGTCAACGCGGTCACCTTCGTCGACACAGACAACCTCGAGTGGGGCGTGGAACTCGCCGCATACGTTCCGCAGATCGACGCCGGCGACGTACCTACGCGGATTGGGTTCAACATCGGCGGTGCGCAGGCCGCGCAGGAAGCCTTGGACGCAGGTGAAGGAGAAGCCACCTATGGGTTCTTCTCGCACTGGGTATGCGCCCTCGCCGGAGAGTTTTGCTCCTTCGCCGGTGGCGCGGTCATGAGTGACTCGCGAAGCTTCGGTACGCTGGTGCTCGTCGAGACCGTCGATTCGGCCGTCGAAGACGAACCGATCGCCGGCGTTCCTGAGCAGTTCGCGCTGTCGCAAAACTACCCGAATCCGTTCAACCCGACGACGACGATCGAATACGGCCTGAAGTCGCCCGCTCGCGCGAGTGTCGACGTGTTCAACGTCTACGGGCAGCGCGTCGCGCGGCTCATCGATGAGCAGAAGTCCGCGGGCACGTACCGCCTGACCTGGGATTCCGAAGGGCTCCCAAGCGGGATGTACGTATATCAGCTTCGCATAGATGGAACGCTCGTCGATTCGAAAACGATGACGTTGATCAAATAACGTTGATGAGGAGAAGGGGGAGTGTGGTCCGGCGGGGTCGCACTCCCCCCGTGGATACGGAAATGATGAAGGCCGCAATTCTCGAAGCCCCTCAACGATTCACCCTGACCGAAAGACCCGTGCCGGACGTTGGGTGCGGTGAAGTGCGGGTTCGCTCGGCCATTTGCGGGATCTGTACCTCAGAGCTCGACATGTGGGAGGGGTCCACAAACGTCCCCCTCCCCCGCTTCGCAGGCCATGAGGTCGCGGGCGTCGTCGAGTCCGTCGGCGAGGGCGTGACTGAATTCTCGATCGGCGATCGCGTTGCACTGTACGCAGAGGGAAAAGGGTTCTCTCAATACTCGGTCGTACCGGCCGAGTGGGCGGTCAAGCTGCATGACAACGTACCGTTCGACCTCGCGCTGGGCGAGCCCATCGCCTGCGCAGTCAATGGCGTGCGAAAAGCCCGGCCTCAGCTTGGCGACAGCGTATGCATCGTCGGCTGCGGTTTCATGGGGCTGCTCATGCTTCAGCTGTTCAAGGTGCAGGGGGCAAGGTGCATCGTTGCAGTCGATACAAGGCCGAACATTCTCCAAGTAGCCCGGAAGTTAGGGGCGACGCAGTGCCTCAATCCGAAGGAGTCGGACGTTCGGGGTGAGATCATGCGGATCACGGACGGCAAGGGCGTCGACATCGGCGTCGAGGGCGCCGGTATCCAGGAAACGCTCGACCTAACGACGCGGCTCGTTCGGATGGAAGGAAAACTCGAGGTGTTTGGCTTCCACCAGGGAGCAAAACGTCTCGTGGACTGGGGCTACTGGAATTGGATGGCATTCGAGATCGTCAACGGCCACACGCGAACACAAAAGAAGTACGTCGAAGCGATGCAGATCGGACTCGACCTCGTCGCCTCAGGGCAGCTCGATATGAAAACGCTCGTCACCCACCGCTTCCCGATCGAGGATATCAACCTTGGATTCGAGACGGCGGTCTCCAAACCGGGCAACTTCATCAAGGGCGTCGTGCTGATCGATGGCCATGACAACTGACACCGCGAAGTGAAGACAATGCTGAGGATCATATCGAGGACGCCAGGGAACGGCTGTCGATTTCTGGCGGCCGCCATGGTGCTGCTTCTGGCGGCGTCGCCTGCCGCCGAATCCGTGCTCGCGCAGGGGCGCGGGAAGATCTCAGGGACCGTGACTGACGCACGGACCGGCGATCCCCTTCCGGGCGTGAACGTGGTGATCGACGGAACGACTTTGGGTACTGCATCCGACACAGACGGGGACTATTTCATCGCCAACCTGAGGGCCGGAGAATACACCGTCACGGCATCCTTCATCGGCTATCAGTCTGTTTCGGTGCAGGAGGTCGACGTACGGTCAGGTGGAACCACCGACATCGATTTCTCTATGTCGGAGTTGACCCTCCTCATGGAGGATGAGATCGTCGTCACGGCTACCCGCCCGCTCGTTGAGAAGGACAACACCACGTCGCTCGTGCTTCTGCAGTCCGACGAGATCGCCTCGCGGCCGACGACCGTACTCACCGAGGTGCTCACTTCGCTTCCGAGCATCAATGTGGAGGGTGGACAGATGACCGTTCGGGGAGGCGCCTTGAACGAGGTTGCGTTCCTGCTGGACGGCACACGCGTGGGCGACCCGTTCGACCATAGTCCGTACACCCGCATCAACCTCAGCGCCATCCAGGAGCTTGAGGTGATCACGGGCGCATTCAATGCCGAGTACGGCGAGGCACAGTCTGGGGTGATCAACGTGATTACCAAGGAGGGATCAGAAAATTACGATGTGTTCCTCGACGCGCGATTCGATCCGCCCGGCGTTCGCCATTTCGGGACCTCGTTCTACGATACGGAGACCGAACTCTACTGGGAGAACACGCACGCGCGTCATCTCGACTGGTGGATCGAGTATCCCGACCAGTGGGTCGATTCGAATGGGATTCCCGGCAGCGATCCTCGAAGCGAATGGACTCCCGAAGAGGCTTATCAGAACTATCTCGACACGCACCAGCCGCTCACCGATTACGACGACACGCCGACCTATCAGATCGAGGCAGGCCTCGGCGGGCCGGTTCCGGCAATGAACAATCTCCGCTTCTTCGTGACCGGGAAGTACCGGTCGGAAGCGCCGCTGCTCGGAAACTCCTTCCGAGAGAAGGGTGAGTTCACGGACGCCACCTACAAGTTGAGTTATCTCCCCTGGCCCGGTGCAAAACTCACCTTCTCCGGCTTCTACGGAAAGGAACTGGCAGGCTGGGGATTCTATCCCGACAATTTCTGGGCGACGACCTTCGGAATCGACTCGCGGTATGCCTACTACGATCTTCCCGGTCTGGAGGAAGCCCAAACAGATGGTCAAACGCTGACCTTCACGCACGTCCTCAATCAGGCGTCGATGTATGAGGTCTCCTTCTCGCGAGTTCAGGCAACGCGTATTAAGGGTATCTTCCCCGGCGATCCGATTGGCTGGGAGGCCGCCGATGCTACCCGCGACAACCTGCGCGCGGTCAATGCCAACGGGACACCAATTCCCGGAGGCTTTTCCAACAGAATCGGCTATCACACAATCGGATACTTCGACCGGCACGACAACAGCAACACGCAGTGGAACCTGAGCGGTTTCTACAGCAATCAGCTGACGAAAGTGTGGCACCTGAAATCGGGGGGCGAGATGACCCTCTATAACCTCGACCACTTCAACCAGGCCAAGCTCCCCGATCGAACGGACGACAACGTTTACAAGCCGTATCAGGGCGCGGCATATCTCCAGAGCAAGTTCGAGATCGGCGGCTTCATCATGAATGCCGGCGTCCGCCTCGACCTCTACAATGCGAACGAGGACGGCTTTACGGACCCGTTCAACCCACTCCTGAGCGACACGATTTCCTCCGATCTGTACGCGCAGATCAGTCCGCGTCTGGGTGTCTCCCACCCGATCGACGAGAACACGGTCCTGCACTTCTCCTTCGGCCAGTTCTTCCAGCGCCCGCCGTTCGGAGACAACGGCGAAGGCAACGACGCGGCCAACGGCAGCCTGACGACCTTCATCGTCGACGGTACCGACACGCCGTGGGTTCTGGGGAACCGAGATCTTCGGCCGCGAAAGACGACGTCGTTCGAGGTAGGAATCGAACGAAATTTCTGGAACTCTTTCGTCGTTGACGTGACGGGTTTCTACAAAGACATCCGCAACACGATTCGTACGATCACCATCGAAACCGGGAGCGCCGTTTATCGCACGAACGGCAACGGCGATTACGCGGACGAGTCGGGACTCGAGCTCTCCGTTCGGAAGGTGCCGTCGCGCTTCTTCCTCGGTACGTGGTCGGGCTACGCCAACTACACCACACGATCATCGATTCTCGGCCGGAGCGGCGACCCCGTCGTAGTCACGCCGGTGGGCGTACGGTTCGCACCAAGCGGGGACTTTATCGTCCCGAACAACGCCAGATTCAAAGCAGGTTTGTTCTACGAAACGCCGACCACCTGGAATAGCCTGATTGGACAGGTTGCCAAGAACATCTCGCTGTCCCTCGACTTCCGGGCCAACTTCCCCAACGACGACGTCCGGTCGGACTTCTTCCTCTTCGAAGGAGTGAAGCACATCCGCCCCGCCGACATCACGACCGATCTCCGGCTTCGGAAGGAGATATTCATCGGCGACGGGCGGACTCGTATCAGTCCGTACGTGGAAGTCACCAACCTCTTCAACAGCAAGTGGCTGTTCCTCCAGGCGTTCGAAAGGGCCTCGTTCGACGAGCAGCGAAAGTTCGTGGAGAGCGGATTCGACTATCTCCCGCCTGTCGATGCTAATGGGCGACCGATTCTGGAGTTCTCGATGTTTCGCAACTTGCCGCGGCAGGTGATCTGGGGCGTCACGATCGATCTGTAAAGGATGACGGCATGGAAATCGACATCAATAAGCACTGGGGCGATAACGTGAAACGACTTGGGTTTACGCTTGTGGTTCTGCTGGCACTCACGCCGGACATCGTTGCACAGGCTGAGAATCAAGCCATACACACGCGTGGGCGGATCTGGGAAGAACTGTGGAACGACGGAATGATCGGAAACGCCGGGGCGTGGGATTACCTGACCTCCTCCCCGCTCGGGATGTTTCCAGGATTTCAGGGATTCTCTCATCCGGTCGGTGGCGAGCAGAACGCCATCAACACCTTCTCGAACGCGAACTTCCACAACTTCCGGACGGGGCTCTGGATCGTCGCGCGTGACCTGTTGACACCGGGGCTTCCGCCGACGTTCAATCCCACACCCACGAATTTCGATTTCTATGCAAGCGGCGCCCAGGGGCCCATAAGGGGTGTGCTCTCGACCCGGCAGGCCATCGTCCGCGAAGAGAACTTCTCTGAATCTGAGGAAGGCTTCAACCCTCTCCTACCTGAGGAGAGCATCTTCGCCACGTGGCAGACCAACCTCGGCATTACCGTGACCAGGCGTTCTTACGTCTGGAGCTACCCCAGATATCGCGACATCATTATCTATGACTATGTGCTGGAGAACACCGGTGACATGGTATCGATCCTGGCGGACCAGCTCGTTCCAAATAAAGAGGCCTTTATCCAAACCTTGGAGGGTGTCTACGTCGCCATCCATTCCGGCCTTTCGGTGTCGACCAAGAGCCAGATCAATTTCCATAACGAGCTTTCAGCGGTGCAGGCGGGCGCTTTCGGATGGCAGCCTCCATACCACGATTTCTACTATCTCTCGAACGACGGCACGCTCGCCTTCTCATACAACGTAAACGGCGGCGCGGCTCCTCCGCCTTTCGATCCGTTTCCAGTCAAGGACGGTGAGGCCTGGAAAGTTCCTTTCGGAGATGAGCTGCAGAGCCCCGCAGGCTTCGGCGTGCTCGCCCTATACGCCGATCCGACCGGGTCTACGCCACGAACGAGCGCGAAGCCTGACGTCCTGCGTATCGACGTGCACAAAGGCGGCCAGTTGAACGGACGGGATATTGATCTGGAATTCTTCAAGACGACTGAGGGGACGCCCCAGGAGTATTACGAGTTCGTCACCTCCCCCGACCTGCAGCCCCAACTCGGCAACACCGGAAACCGATTCAACTTTTACACTTTGTCGTACGGTCCTTACCGGCTCGCGCCCGGTCAAAAAGTGCGCATCGTGTATGCGGAGATCGCGGGCGTAATGGACTATGCGGCCGTTGTGGCGGGGGATCCCGACGGCCTGTTCCCCGACGCCACGATCGACGCGGTGGTGCAGAATGCAGCGGCGGCGCGGCAGGCGGTGCAGTGGGGTATCGGTGCAAACGTCGACGGGATCGACATCGCAGCCGACGCCCCTGAGCCTCCACCCTCGCCCCAGACGGATGCCGTCAACGCGTCGGTGGGCACGGAGAAAGCAGCCATCGCGGTAACGTGGGACGACGTCGCCGAGCGTACGAGCTTCGTGGACGGATCGGGCGGCGTGTTCTACGACGGTCTCAACGATTTGGACGGTTACCGAATCTATCGGTCGGATGATTTCCAGTACACGAGCGACACCGAGCCGCCCGTCTTCCGCGGCGCCTACTGGGAACTGGTCGAGGACATTCCCAAGGCAAGTTTCGGCGACTACTTCGACTCGGAGCTTGGACGATACCGGTACGCCGACGAAAACGTCCACTTCGGCCGGAGGTTTGGTTACTACGTCTCCGCGTACGTGAGCGATCCGGGCACGTGGACGTCGGCCAACGGGACCGTCGTCTCCAATCTCCCGGAGCTGGAGAGCGGAGAGCAGAACCGATCGCAGCCTGCCAATGCCGTTGCCGGCCCTGTCAGCTCGTTCGACATCTACGCCGTCCCGAATCCATTTGTGTTCGGCGACGCCAGCCGAAGCTTCGGAATGAGCGACCCGTTCCGGATCGAGTTCCGCAATCTCCCCGAACGAGCCAACCTCCGAATCTATACGATCGCGGGAGATCTGGTACGAACAATTGAGCACGGTCCTGACGAACGCGGAAACGTCTCCGGAACGGCTGTCTGGGACCAGAGGACCGATTCGGGCCTCATCGTGGCGCCCGGTCTCTTCATTTATCACGTCGATTCGCGCACCGAGGGGCTGGATGAAACGTTCGTCGGCAAAGTCATGATCATCAGATAGGCATGCGTAGACTGAATCAACATTGCACCGACTCCGCCGGACGATCGCTGAAAAGCCGAATCAAGGATTGCATCCTCATGACCGGCGTTTTGGTAATGCTGGTGATTGGGTCGGCATCGACTCCTGCGCTTTCGCAAGGCTCGTCCTCCGGCGACGGCTTCAGCAAGGGTGGCAGGGCAGCTCTTCAGTTTCTCAAAATTGGAATTGGCGCCCGGCAGGCCGCGCTCGGAGAAGCGAGCGTCGCGTCGGTTCGCGACGCGAATGCGATTTTCTGGAATCCCGCCGGCTTGTCGGCCGTCACGTCCGCCGAGGCATCGTTCTCCTACGTGAGCTGGATCGCCGACCTCAACTATGTGGCAGGGGCAGGGGCCATTAGAGTCGGTGGAGTGGGAGTTATCGGTCTCGCTCTGGCCAGCCTTGATTACGGCGACATCGAGGAGGCGCTCGTGGTCAGCTCCACCGGATCGAATGACACAAGAACGGGCAACGTCGTATCAGGTGACGACTTCCTGGTGGTCGCCTCCGTGGCTCGCGAGTTCACCGACCGGCTGACCATCGGCATGTCCGCAAAGATGGTGCACGAGAGTCTATTCGAATACTCAGAGACGATTTTCGTATTCGACGTCGGGACGAACTACGACATGCGCTACAACGGTCTTCGACTGGCGATGAGCGCTCAGAATTTCGGAACTGACGTCCGCTTCCTCGAAGAGAATACAACGGGCGACGGATTCGACATCCCTCTGATGTTCCGCATCGGACTCTCCGGCGATCTGATCAACCCATCCAATGCTTTCATGTCGATGGGCGGAACGCATCGTCTGACGGCCAGCGTCGAGGCACTGAGTACGAATGACTTCAGCGAGCGATTCCACGTGGGCGCCGAGTACTGGTTTGGGGAGGTCGTCGCGCTCCGGGGAGGCTACCGGTTCAACTACGACGAGGGAAATCTTTCGACCGGATTCGGACTGCAGTCTCGGTTGTCGGACGTGGGGGTGCGTTTCGACTACGCCTATGTCGACTACGAATTTCTGGACTCTCCCCACCGGTTCAGCCTGAGCGTCGAACTGTAAGGAAGAAAAGCAGAAAGCAGAAAGCAGAAAGCAGAGATCAGAATTATTAATTCTTAATTCTTAATTCTTAATTCTTTAATGGCCTTTCAGGACAGCGTCGTCAACGGAATTGAGTTGACGCGTGACAATTTTCGCAATCCGCCGTTGGAGATGGGCATCGTTCCGTTCTGGTTCTGGAACGGAGATCTGGAATACGAGGAGATGGAATGGCAGCTGCGCCAGTATCATGACCGCGGGGTTCGCAGCCTGTTCATCCACGGTCGAATGGGCCTCAAGGTCCCCTACCTCTCCCCTGCCTGGTTCGATCGCGTGAAGTTCGTGGTCGCGAAGGCCAAGGAGATCGGAATCGACACCTGGGTGTACGATGAAATGGATTGGCCGAGCGGCACGGCAAACAAGGAGGTTCTCAGGGCTAATCCCGACCTGAGCCAACGATACCTCGAGCTCGTTGCCCTCCACATCGACGGCCCGCTCTTCACGTTTCTCGAAGCACACGACGACCGGTACGTGAACACCGGAAACTCGAATCCCATCGCCGCTTACGGCGTCAGGCAGGAGGAGTACGCGAGCACCATCCGCGAGGTGATCGACCTCAATAAAAACCTGTCGTGGGAGAAGACGCTCCCGTGGGAAGCGCCGGAGGGTAAATGGGTGCTCATGTACTTCCTCGAGAAGCAGGCCCCGTACTACATCGATACCCTCAATCCGGCCTCCACTGAGAAATTTCTCGAGCTCACCCACGAACGATATCGGAAGGCTGTCGGCCACGAGTTTGGCCACGGAGTGCCGGGATTCTTTACTGACGAGCCGGCCATGTATTACTACCACGTGGGTCTCGACAACTACGTAGTGCCGTGGTCGAAGCAGATGTTCAAGATTTTCCGCGACCGGCGCGGTTACGACCTGCGTCCACACCTCCCGGCTCTCTATGCGGACGTCGGCGAAAGCACTTACCGGATTCGCTACGACTTCTGGCGCACACTCACCGAACAGTATGCGGACACCTACTACAAGCGGATCAGGGACTGGTGCGACGAGAACGGCGTGATATTCACGGGACATTTGCTCTTTGAGGAGTATCTCCGGCTTGCCGCCCGCTGCGAGGGCAACATGTTCAAGTACCTCCAGCACATGCACCTGATCGGGGTCGATCACCTGTATCCGAAGATCGGTACCCCGAACGAGCCCGATCAGCACGTCGCGCTCAAGGTCGGGAGCTCGGCGGCCCACCATTTCGGCAGCACGCGGCTTCTGTGCGAATCCATGGGCGGAACGTACTGGGACTGCACGCTCGAGCGCATGAAGTGGATGAACAACTGGGAGTATGTCCTGGGCGTCAATCTGTTCAACAACCACGGCTACCATTACACGATCGAGGGAGAGCGCAAGCGTGACTGGCCGCCGTCTCAGTTCTACCACCACACATGGTGGAAGCACTACGACTGGTTCACACGGTACAATGCGCGCCTGAGCCACGTCCTCTCCGGAGGATCGCACGTTGCGAAGTTGCTCATGCTCTATCCGATCAACAGCATCTGGACGAATTACACGCCTCAGAAGCGCACCGCGATCGGGAATGCGATCGAGGGCGATTTCCAATACCTGACCGACACCCTCCTCCGCCTGCACTACGATTTCGATTACGTCGACGAAGACGTGCTCGCAGACGCAGAGATCTCGGACGGTAAAATCACGATCAGGGACGAGTCCTACTCCGTCTTCCTGTTGCCGCCCGTCACGCACATAAAGGCGTCGACCCTGGAGAAGCTTCAGGCGTTCGTCGCTTCGGGCGGAAGCGTGATCTCCTGCACGTTCGTTCCGGTCGGGCTCCTCGACGCTGCTTCCGGCGACGGCGCTCTGCCCGGCATCGACAGCTTCTTCGGCATCGATCCGGTCTCAACGCTTCGCGAGTTCTCGGCCGGCTCGGCGGGAAGCGTCGAGGTGAAGCGTCCGGATCCCTCTGCGGGCTTCTTCTTCCTGAAGGGACGCGGACTGTCCGAGTCCAAACCCCGAGACACGCTGCGCGATTTGCTGAATCAGTGCGTGGCGCCAGACGTCGAGATCGACGATGACGACGTGTTCTATCTGCATCGCGTGAAGGACGGCTTCCACATCTACTTCGTAACAAATACGAGCCGGACGGCAAAGAAATCGGTTCATCTTTCGTTCGAGCAGGCGGGAAGACCGGAGGTGTGGAATCCAACGACAGGTGAGACGACCCCGGCGATGGTCTACGAGATTCACGACGGCCGTACTTCGATGCGACTGGACTTCCCGCCGAGCGAGTCGTACGTCATCGTGTTCGACGGAATGGTCGAGGATCGACACGTGACGGAGTCGAATCTCGATATCACGGAGGTGTCGAGTGGCTCCGTTGTCGGATTCGGTTCGATCTTGCACGAGGCATTCGCGACGATCGTATCCGGCGAGACCAGCGAGCGGTGGTCTGCTCCCGCTAAACCGCCTCTTCCTGACATCCTTCTCCCCAATTCCTTCGACTTTCGGACTGAAGAGGACAATGTCCTCACCGTTGGCGAATGGAGGATGCGAATGGAGGATGAGCTAGAGGACTCGCGGGGTGCGTCGTCTCCAGATTACGACGATCGCGACTGGCTCCGTGTTACGAACGGCGCCTGGGAAATGCAGCTTCTCGAAGAGCGCGACGAGCAGGTATACCCGGTCAAATTGTGGTATCGCACCACCTTCCAGATTCGCGATATGCCGAGTCGTTTATCGATGCTAATCGACGGATTCAGCGGATCCGAGCACGTACTCTATATCAACGGCACGGCGGTCGAGGACGAAGGAACCCGAAGCTGGCTGGACGCCGAGATTCGATCGGTCGACGTCCTGGATTTCGTTAGGCCCGGCGCCAACCACGTCGCCGTAAGGATCACCGTTACGCGACGGACCGACGGAATGCTCGATCTGCTGAAACTTGTCGGCGATTTCTCCCTGACCGAGGTAGACGGCGGATGGGCGATCGTAACCTGTCGAAAGACGATACAGATCGGCGACTGGACGAAGCAGGGTCTTCCCTTCTTCTCCGGGACCGGCGTGTACAAGGCGTCGATTGAGATTCCGGCAGAGTACCTCGACGTCGGCCGGGTTTACCTCGAGGCAAATTGCGGCGAAGACGTGCTCGAGGTCGTCGCGAACGGCGGCCAATCGCTCGTCGCACCGTGGCATCCGTACCGCCTCGAGGTCACGGAGGCCCTTCGTCCGGGCCGGAACGACCTTGAGATTCGCGTCACGAACACCTTGATCAACATCCTCGAGGGCGAGGCAAAGGCCTCGGGTCTTTTCTCTGCTCCGAGACTCGTGCACAAGCACCGATATGAACTCGCGAGTAGAGAATAGTCAGATGGACCAGACCTCGAAAGATCGGGAAAGCATGCTCCTCGTCGTTGGCAGTGCCAACATGGACCTTGTCGTGACGTGCGATCGCTTCCCAGAGCCTGGCGAAACGGTCTTTGGAGGGTCGTTCGCCACCTATCCGGGAGGCAAGGGCGCGAACCAGGCGGTCGCCGCTGCCAGACTCGAAGGAGACGTCCTCTTGCTGGCTAAGCTCGGGAGCGATGCATTCGGTGACGAGCTC
>DATKEJ010000110.1:0-3533 GCA_035512315.1 Rhodothermales bacterium
CCCGTTCCCGTTCCCGAGCCAGCGTTGCTCTCCGGCTTCCAGTGGCGTGCCCAGCCTCAGCGTTCGCTGGCGCGAGCGTGCTCCGCTGCATCTATGCCCATCGTGAGGTGAAGACGAAGCGCACCGTGCCCATGTTGCCTATCTCAATCTGATCGTGATCGTTCAGCGTTGCCGAAACATTGATTCGGTTACCGTTGATGTAAATCCCGTTGGAGCTGTTGAGGTCTGAAATCCGGTACACGTCCCCGACGCGTTCGATCTGCGCGTGGCGTCGTGAAATACGCCGATCGAAGAGTTGCAATTCCGATGACGCGTCCCGGCCAATCCGGAATGGGTACGACGTTGGCAGAACCACCGTGTCGACGCCCACCGACCCGCCGACCGACCGCAATTCGCCAATCCGAAGACGCGGTGGGGCCGTGCGCCCAACCTGGACCGGAGCCTGCCACGGCTGAGGAGGCGTCGCCGGGTCGAGAGCCACTGCGCCGCCGGCTGCGTACGCGGGAGCGCTCGGACCGAGCGCGGGGCGCGCCGGCTCGGGAGCCGGTCCCTCGCTCAGCTCAGGCACGATCTTCTTGAGCCATGCCGGCATCCACCAGTTGAGGTCGCCCATTAATCGCATCGTCGCCGGAACCATCACAACCCGCACGATAGTCGCGTCGATGAAGACGCCAATTGCGAGCCCAATTCCGATCTCCTTGATCGTAATCACATCGGCGATTCCAAATGAGCCGAATGTGCCGATAAGAATCAGTCCGGCCGCGGTTATGACCACTGCGGTGCGTTCAAGGCCGAGCGCTACCGCCTCTTCATTGTGTCCAGTCTCGTGATACAACTCCTTCACGCGCGAGAGCATGAAGACCTCGTAGTCCGTGGAGAGGCAGAACAGGATGGCGAACAGCACCGCCGGAGTAAAGACGTTGAGCCTGCCTATTTCCTCGAACCCAAGCACCCCGGCGCCCCACCCTTCCTGAAATACAAGGATGAGCAATCCGTACGTGGCGAGAATCGACGTCGCGTTCATGAAGATGGCCTTCAGCGGCAGGAACACCGACTGGAAAAACATCATCAGAATGACGAACGTCAACGCAAGCACGGCGAGGATCAGATACGGAAAGCGCGCATACAGAAAGTCCTCGAAGTCCCGATAGATCGCCGAGTTGCCGCCGACGAGGACATCGTAGACGATGAGTTGCCGGATCCCGGGAATGATGTCGTTCCGCAAGTCATAAACGAACTCTTCGTGTTCTGTCGCGAACTGGTCGTGCTGCGAAAAGATGGTGATGACCGCTGTGTCGTTCTCCCCAAACACGTTGACGAACTGCGAAGCGGCGAATGCCCGGCCCGGATCTGCCATGAACTCGTCCGGTTGGAGCTGTTCGAATTGTTCGGGAGGCATCTCGCCCACCAGTGTGGCGATTGAGAGCGTCTGAGCAACGCGCGGGTCAGCGTCGATGCGTTCGACAAGCTCGCGCAGCGATGACAGAAACTCTGGTCGCCACACGCCGTTCGGTTGGTCGGTGTGGATAACGACCTGAATCGGGCTGACGGCGTTCGCTCCAAAACTCTCGGAGAGCACGATGACGCCTTCGGCAGACTCGACCGTCGACGGCACAACTCGCGATGTCGTGCCATACATCTTGAGATCCAGCACAGGCAGCGAAAGGACAGCAAGCAGGAGCAGCGACGCCCCAAGCCACACCCACGGACGACGCATGATTGCGTGGCTCAGCGTGTACCAGAAGCCCTGTTCCCCCTGCCGTGCAGGCTTCGGGGCTGGCAGCACGCGCAGCCATTCGATCCTGTGCCCGAGGACAGCCAGCAGGGCGGGAAGTAGCGTCATCGCCGATAGGAGCGCGGTCATTGCGACGAGCAGCACGCCGAAGCTGATCGACCGCACGAGCATCAAGCCGAATAGCAGCGTCAGCACAAGCATGCCGAGCATCACGATGATGCCGGAATATGTGACCGACCGTCCGGCCGTCGCCATCGTGATGGCAATCGCATCCTCGGTCGACCTTCCCAGACGCAACTCCTCGCGGAAGCGGCTGACGATGATCAGCGAGAAGTCGATGCCAAGGCCGAGACCGATCATCGAGGCGACGTTCAACGCGAAGATCGACATGTCGGTCTGCGTGCCGACCAGATACAGAATGGAGAGAGCCGTGACTACTGCGCTGCCGCCGAGAATCAACGGCACGGCGGCAGAGATCACAGTCCGAAAGACGAGCAACAAAAGCACCATGACAATGGGGATCGTGAAAAACTCTGCTTTTCGCAGGTCGTGCTCGCTTGTGATCTCGACATCGTGCGAAATCGCCCCGGTCCCAGTTACCCAGTGATTGAGCGACAGAGACTCAAGCGGCTCACGAACTTCGGACGTCTTGTCCTGGACTTCCGCCTCAGATCCCTCGACGGTGACGAGTGCCAGCGCCGTTCTGCCGTCCGCGCTGACGAGGGATGGATTGTTGGTATTGTAGACCGACGCAACCGACTTGATTCCATCGACGGCCGCGACTTCATCGAGCGCGCCCTGTGCTTCCGTCGCGAACTGTGGACTGTCGAACGTTAGATCGTCTGACTGGAAAATGATCAACAGATTGCTGATGGTGCCCGCGTTGAACTCGGCGCCCAGGATCTCATCGGCTCGTGCCGATTCGGAGCCAGGCAGGAAATAGCCGCCCGCCCGCAGCGCTGTAGACGCATTCGGTGCGAGGAACCCGCCGGTTACGACCAGGATGACAGCCCATATCGCAAGCACGATCCAGCGCATGCGGGCCATTGCTACGCCCAGACGCGCGAACGGATCGGTCACCATTCAGATCTCCTCATCGCATAGAATTTTCTACCACGCATGCAGATTCATGATGACAATGCCATGCACGCTCAGACGCTCGCGACATCGCATGTCAGGTCGCAGGAACGACCTGGAACGCTCCGCTCAGGATGATAAACAGGCTGCCGATCATGAGCACTACCATGATCGTTCCTACGAGTAGCTTAGTCCCCAGCGAGGACTTACCCGCATCTGCGTCCGTTGTCTCGGGCTCCTTCAGCTTGACACGCCCGACCGGGTCGTTCGGCGTCAATCCAGGGCCCGACATCGTGACACTGTTATCCATGCGTATCGCTCCGCTGCGCGGCCCTGCCGCTCATTCTCCCGTGCCGTCGATTTCAGAGGGTTCGTCAGTTTCGCGCGTCGGCGTTGCCATCGTGCATGGAAGACTTCTCCGACCTTCGTCCTGTCCGGTTTCACACAATCATACCTGTCACCCGTCGTGGCGGTGTCGTTCGTCTGATCGGCGACGCGTGACCTGAATTCTGATATTCGAAGCTCGTGCTCAATCGAGTCCTCGGACACCGCCCGCCACGCTGATAAGAGTGAACAGAGCGACAATTCACCGTTACGTCGTCTATGGACTGCTACATACAGGCTCATCACGTTGCAGCAGGCTTCCTGTCGTTACTCTAGAGGCCCGCCTCGCGGTCGTCAAGACATCGCCCGGGAGGAAAGGGGGTCACCGTGGCAATAC
>DATKEJ010000111.1:0-12880 GCA_035512315.1 Rhodothermales bacterium
CTCGGCGAATCAGATCAACGATTTCGATCCAGCGATCCTCCGGCACGACCGCATTGATGCCCTTGTCGGCAACGACTTCGATCCTTCGCTCCAAGATCGACACGTAGAGAAGAATTCCGGTGCGCGCCAGCGTCTCCATCATGCCCTCGTCCAGGAACGTGCGTTTCGCATGATCTCTGACTTGTTGCGCGAGAATCGCCCGACCGGCGAGCGTCCGGAAGAGCCATCCGCTTTTTTGCGCGATAAAAGCACAGGCCACCGCACAGGCGCCGGACAGCGCAATTCCGAACCAGGGCGACCACAGCCAGCTTCTTCCCCACCCCGGCCACGAGGTTGCCAGAACGGTCCAGACAACGATCGAAAGCGCGAGGCCCAGAGCTCCCCCGCGCCACAAGACCGACTCATAGAAACCGCTCCTTGGGACAACGAAAACGACGATCTCTCCCGGCGTGCCCTTTTCGGCCTCTCCGACCTGCCGTCGCAGCAGGTCAAGTTCCGGCTCGGACAGAAGACGTCGCGCTTCTTTGGTGGTTGGTCCAGGATTTAGGGTCATTGCATTCTGCTCATTCCGCTCGGCTCGCGGCCGTTCGTCCCGGGCGTAAACCACTCAACCCGCTCGCTTCGCTCAATCGGCTCAACCCGCTCAACCCGCTCATTCCGCTCCCAACTGGCTCAGCACCTGCTTCGCTCTTTCGTGCGCCGGTTCGCCGGGCCCCGCCAACTGCATCACCTTTCGGAACAGCCGGACGGCCTCCTCGGTCCGTCCGATGTGGGCCAGCATGACGCCCTTATTGAAATTGGCCTGCACGTGATTCGAGTCGGCCTCTAGAACCAGGTTCGTGTTCTGGATCGCCAACATCGGGCTTGACGGATCGTTCAGGTATGCGACTCCAAGATCGGTGCGCACGTCGAGATTGCTACCGTCGAGTTCCAGCGACTTCTCGTACGCCCTTGCTGCGCGCTGGGCCGATTTGACCCGTTCAGGTCCGGACTGACCCTCCATCCAGTCGAAATGCATGTTTCCGGCGGTGGCCCACGCCTCCGACGTGTTGAGCTCGGCGGCGAGTGCTTCTTGCTCGCGTCCCGCGAGATCGAGCCGGCCGGCTCCTGCATATGACTGGACGAGTTCCTCCAGAAGCGCCTGCTTGCGTGGCGGATCCGTTTCGCCGGCAATCGCGGCCTTCGTCGCTGAAAGACTGCTCGCGAGACCGGCATCTTCCGGGAGATAAGAGTCGATGTCGGAGCCTGATGAGGCAGCCGAGGGCGCACTCTGTGGCGCAATTGGAGGTGTATCGGACGGGTCGCCGGTCAGCACCGACAGCAGGTAAAGCGCAACCACTGCGGCAATTGCCGCAGCTACATACAATCCGATTCTCGGCTGCGCCTCGTCAGATTCCTTGGGCGGCTTGGTCGCTTTCGGCTTTGGAGGACTCGGTGCACGCTGAGGCTGGATTTCCACCGGAGCTTCAAGACCCTCGAGCTTCTCTCCGCACTGGTCACAGAATCTTGCGTCCCCCTTGTTGGACGCTCCACACGTCGGACAGACCTGCTTGTCAGACGTCTTGGCCGAGACAGCGGCGACCTGACGAGCCGGCTGGTGGTTGACTTCCATCGGTTCCGACGCCGGGTGAACCGCAACTGGTGCCTGGGTTTGAACCTCCGCCAGCGGCGTGCCGCACAGGTCGCATCGGTCGGACGACACCACTGCGCCACATGTGTCACAAACGTGAGTCTTGCTCATACCCTTTCCGTTGCGCTAAAAGTCTCTGATCAGTGGCGCAGGTCAACGCGCGACGTGCGTCCGGGTTCAGGACAAGTCAGTGTCGGCGCCGATGAGGTCTCTGGTCCTCATTGCATCGTCGATCTCTCGGCGGAGGCCTCTGGCGATGACGAAAACCGGCACGTTCTGCTCGGGTACGCGCACGCGCTCGCCTGACTTAGGGTTCCTGGCCAATCGAGGCGCTCTACGCCGGATCTTGAATGCCCCGAAGCCTCGCAGTTCGACCGACTCTCCGTGTTTCAGTGCGTTCGTGACGGTCAAGAGAAAGCCGTCGATAACGGCTTCCGTTTCAAGTTTGGTGAGACCGGTTGCGGAGGCGACCTGGTCTACGATATCCGATTTCCTCACGGTGATTCGTGATGTGTTGACGGAACCAGCTTTCGGGTGAAGTTAAGGTTTCGCTCGGAACCCGCTCGCGTCAAAGTGCCGGCGAGCCGTCATCCGAGAAACCGATCCCTCATTTCGGGCGTCGGGATCATGCACTCGTCTCGACGACCAAACCACCGATAACGATTCCTGGCTACCAGGTCGTAGACGAAATCGCGAATGAAGCCCGGAATAATCAAGAGCGCCGACAGCACCGGCCACGGCCAGCGGAGCCTCCTTACAATCCGAAGAACCGCTCCCGAGCGCGTGTAGAAGCGGCCATCTCTCAGCAGAATGATCGAGTCAGAACTGGCCAACATCGTTCTGTCCACCATCGCCCGAGCCGCGGCGTCGGACTCGAGCGGGGCGAACCGGAACACTCCGGCCGGATCCCTCAATATCACAAAACGGACCCAGCCGTTGCACAGGTTGCACACCCCGTCGAAGAACACGACGTCGTGCGCCGGCTCAGCGTGCAGGGAAGGTACGTCCTCGGTCGTGGCCTCTGTTTCTTTAATTGTGCTCATGATTTCAAACCGTTGGTACGACCTCGATCGAGTCAGGTTGCCCGATCAAGCCGGCGGCTCCACCTATTCTCGTCCACCCTCCTGTGGATTCAACTCGCCCAATTTCGTATATTTAGGGTTCGACGTGCCCGCTACGTTCCTGATCGAATACTGGAGATCGGGTTGATCGGGACAGTCGCGTTGGCCGCCTTTGCTCGGAGGCAGTGTCGGTAGTCGAATCGCTAATACCAACCAGTTCACTATCCACATGGACACCCCGGTTCGGATTCTCTTTGCCTCTTCCGAGGTAACCCCCTTCGCCACCGTTTCAGAAATGTCGGATCTGATCCGCAATGTTCCGGAATATCTCCATGAAAGCGGGAGGTTTGAGAGTCGAATCATGATGCCGCGCTACGGCATTATCAGTGAGCGTCGTAACCGCCTGCACGAGGTCATCCGCCTCTCAGGATCGAGGATTCCTCTGGCCGATGAAGCGGAGACTCTGAAGGTCAAGGTTGCGTCGATTCCGGGCATCCGACTTCAGGTGTACTTCATGGACAACGTGAAGTACTTCAAGCGAAAGGGCGTGTACAGTGGTCGCGACGGCGTCGTCTTTGTCGACAACCTGACTCGGGCGGTTATGTTCGCGCGATCGGTCCTGACGACGGCCCGCAACCTGGGATGGTCGCCCGACGTCGTTCATGCCCATGGCTGGATCGCCGGTCTTTTACCCGTACTCCTCAAGACCGAGTATTCGGAGGATCCTCTATTCCGGCGAGCCCAGGTTATTTACTCCACCGACGGGTTCGCCGCACAGGGCCGTCTGACCTCTCAGGATGTGGCCGACTTCGGGCTGTCAGAGGCCGATCGGTTGGTTGACCGCAGTCTGCACGAGATTGCCGCCGATTTCGCCGATGTGCTTGTTTCAGGCAAAGAGGCTGACTCTGATACCGTCGCCCTGGTGGGCTCACCCGAGGAGATCACGGAAAAGGCACTGGCTCTGTATGGCCAGCAGACCGGCTCGACCGTCGAGGCCTGACTCCGCCTTGGGTAATTCCTCGCCTCTTCACAACAAAAGCTTTCCAGCCGACGTTTGCAGGACGTTCCGTCGGGAGCCCTGATCCTAAACTCCCGTCTGTGATAGGGAATCTCGGAGAGTCCAGAAAATCATCAATGTGCGATCTCAGGCGTCTGTTGCGCGCGAAAATCCTTTTGCCGATTCTTATTCTCGCACCGCTCGTAATGGGCTGCGAGGATCCGTCGAACGTCGGACTCGGTCTGATCGGCGAATCAGGCGGCGAGCCGGTCAGAATCACCATTCCGGCATCTGATCTCCCACCAGACATTTCTCCGCCCGTTACTTCCAATGTGCGATCGAGCGCCGGATTCATAGTCGGTCCCTCCACCACGCTCGCCGGAACCGTCGCCGATCCCTTATTTGGAACGATCGATACAAAGGCTTACATCGACGTCGCGCTACCCTCGACTGCCTCCACGAGTTTTCGGAGCGGTACGATTACTTCGGTCAGCCTGATCCTTGTCCCGAACTACGTCTATGGCGACACCATGGCGACGACCTCGCTCATTGTGTCTGAAATGGACGCCGCGTGGCCGGATGCCGACCTGACGGCCGACACGACTCTTGCTCCCGGATCCGAGGTCGCTCGATTCGACTATGTTTACCGCGACACTACGCTCGTCATCGCCCTTCCGGAGGAGTGGTACGCCGCCCGTTCGTCGGTTCTCTTGAGCTCGAATATCGCCACCGAGTTCCACGGGTTCGAATTGTCCACCTCCGGTCCTTCCGCAGTTGTCGGGTTTAATGGAACGTCGGCCATTTTCAGGATTTCTACCACCACGGGTACTGGCGATCTCGTCTTGTCGAAAATATTCACGCACGTGAGCCGGCACGACGATGCCAATATTCCTGCGGGGCGGGCGGTTATCCAGGACGGAGTCGGTGAGAGCGTCGCGCTGTCGTTCGAATTCGATGAAGACTCCTTGCGCGGAGCCGCGGTGAGTCGCGCAGTGGTCGAGTTGTTTGTCGATCAGGAAGCGATGGATCAGGTTCCGGCAAACTTTGTCAGGCCGACACCGCCCCAGTTCGATTTCGTGGGTGTCCGTGCCGATGGGACCAGCCGCGTCCTCCGCTCGTCCCTCGTCGGCGCCGGTGTCATTCGATTCGTATCGACGACTGCGGTGCCGGGCGAGTTTACGATTCTGCGTACGATTCAGCGCGCCGCGACCGGCAACCCGGAGTTCGACGAGTACCGAGTTCGAATCAACTCGGCGCAGGCGGCTATTAGTTCCATACTTGTCTTCGATCCGGAGGCCGTCGAGAGCACGCCGCAAGCGATTCTCACCGTGACTTTGGGTTCCTTCTAAAAGCATGATCCGCACAGTGTACAACCTCAACCGGCAGGTGTTTGCGGTCGTTTCAATGTTGAGCGCTGTACTGGTTGCAGTAGCGCCGCAAGCTTCCGCACAGTCGCGGAGTGACGGCTCTGTGTACTCGCGATACGGGTTGGGCGATCGTCACAATTTCCATAGCTCGCAGGCCAACGCCATGGGAGTTCTCGGGACGGGCCTCCACGGCCCTGCCTACCTCAACACTGCGAATCCAGCCACATACGCCGATCAGGTTTTTGCTCGCTTCACGGCCGGGATTGATTTTCTGGGGTTCCGCTCAGAGGACGTTGACGGCCAGACGAGCATCTCGAGTGGCGGTCACATAGGTGCGATTCAACTGGGATTCCCGCTCATCGCTCGCAAGCTCGGCTTTGCGGCGTCAATCTCGCCCTACACGACGTCGGGGTATCATGCGCAACTCGGCGGTACCCTCGAGGCAGAAGGCTCCGAGCCTCCGACTGATTTTGAGGTGAATTATGAAGGAGATGGCGGATTGCAGGAAGCAGTGGTCGGATTCGGCTACCAGGTGACGGACAAACTTGCGGTAGGCGTGTCGGCGAGCGCCATTTGGGGAATTATTGAGTTCGGCCAGCGAACGGAGTATGCACGCTCGACAGACTACCTGCTTAGCACCGAGCAGTTCACGTCCACTCGGATGTCGGGTTTTAGCGGCAGTCTCGGGGCCGCCTTCAGGTCCCCCCGTCTGGTCGGCGAATCAGATGCATTTACCGTTGGCGCCGCTTTCTCGTTACCCGTGCACTTGAGCGCCACAAGAACAAACCAGGTCACGCAGGGTCTCGTACTGATCGATACAGTCGGCTCGACTATCGAGGGCGACCTGACGCTTCCGCTCAGACTTCAGGCTGGTCTGTCGTACACGCCTTCCCCCAAATGGCTGATTCTGGCTGACGGTCTCTTCGAGCCTTGGGGCGGTTTCGAGAGTGATTACCCGCTGCTCGGGTACGAACCGGGCCAGGAGGATGCGTTCAACAGTCGCCTGCGAGCGGGCGCCGGAGTGCAGTACATTCCATCTCCCCGCGATCCGTTTGCGTCGACACTCAAGCGCACTGCGTACAGATTCGGACTCTTCGTCGACCAGTCCTACGTTAGACCTGTGCCCGACTACGACCTGAAAACTTACGGGGCCTCCACCGGTCTAAGTATTCCAACGGTTGTCCCGGGAACTTACCTGGATCTCTCCGGCCAGATCGGGTTCAGAGGAGAGAGCGAGACTGATTTGGTCCGAGACTTGCTCTACAAGTTCTCGATTACTCTTAACTTCGGTGAGCGATGGTTCCTACAGCGTCGCCTCCGATGAAAATGATAATGAAGGAAATCCGATAGACGGCACCGAACGATGACTTTCTTAAACACTATAGTACTTCGCGCAGTAGTCCTCACCGGTTTGTTCGCCACTAGCCTGGCTGTTGGTACCGGAAGCGCGCAGGAAATACCCTACGAAGTCAAGGTAAATTATAGCCTTGCGGCCGAGAATGTTAAGAACGGCGACTATGAGTCGGCTCTGCCCTATCTCCGCTGGCTCCTGGAGAACGCGCCCACCCTCTACAACGGGGAGTTGATCCACCGGCGCGCCGTAAAGACGTACGAAGAGCTCGCAGGCAAGGCGGAAGACCCCGAGGTTAAGGTGGCGCATTTGGACACCGCGTTGCACTTATTGGACACCACGGTGGCCAAATTCAAGGACGCCGGAGCCGAAATCGACGTTGGTCGCTGGGAACTGGACTACGGGAACTTCCTCGTGGCACACCGGCACGAGATCCCGAACCTCGAGGAAGAAGCCGTGGACCACTTCGTCAAGTCCTATGAGCTGAATCCGGCGGAGACCGACCCGTACTATGTTCGACTGATCGTTCAGGAATACGCGCGGCGTGATTTGAGGCAGGAGGCGATCGACTTCATGGGCAACGCCGAGGAGCATTTCCAAGGTAACGAGGAGTTGCTCACCTTTTTCAACGACGTTCGTAACCAGTTGTTCAAGTCACCCGATGAGAGAATTGCCTTCCTGGAGGGTCAGTTCGCCAAGGATTCGAGCAACGTGGGGCTCGCACGTGAGCTCTGGGGACTCTATCAGGTAATGGAGCAAACGGAGAAATCTGAGGCAATGGGCAACCTGATTCTCGAGCTTGATCCTACGGTCGAGGGCTATCGCGCGATGGCCAAGCTCAAGAAAGGGAACGGCGACTACAGGGAGTCTCTGGCCCTCAACCAGAAGGCGATGGGACTCGCTGAGGACTCCGACACGAAACGCGACATCGAATATGAGATTGCGTCAACCTACTACGACACTGGTGACCTTTCGTCGGCCAGAAGTCATGCCCGGCGCGCTCTGACCCACGATGCGAATTACGGCAATGCCTACATCCTCATCGGAGACGTGCTGGCGAAGGCCGTCCAGGAAAGTGCCTTTGAACGCGAAGACAAGGCGGTGTACTGGCTTGCCATCGATTACTACGAGAGAGCCCGGAGTGTCGACTCCTCAGTCGGCACAGTGGCCAACACGCGAATCCAGCGATACCGGCAATACATGCCGACCCAGGAAGAGAAGTTCTTCAAGGGATGGAAGGAGGGCGATTCGTATAGGATTGACTACGGCCGGTACGCCTGGATCAATGAGACTACGCGTGTCCGGTAAGGGATAGCGTGATTGCGTCGCGCGTCAGCAGGGCCGAGGTTATGCTGTCCGCCACTAGAAAGCCATCCAGCGTCAAGATGACTCGATCACCGGCCCGCTCGAGCATCCCGGCACTCCGCAGATCAGAGACGAGGCTCTCTCCTGCCGGCGACAACCTATAGCCGTACTCGTCTCGCAGCGTTGCCAGGTCTATTCCGGCGCTCGTGCGCAGGCCCAACAGCACGTACTCCTGCATCAGCCGACCCTCGTCGAGCTTTTCCTCCATGGAGGTTGGGAGCTCCCCTGACCGCAGCTTCTCGAGATACAGCCGGAGGCTTCTGAAATTCTCCGAACGCTTTGCGTCATCGATTTGCAGAAACGAGTGTGCGGATGGACCGAACCCCAGATAGTTCGTGTGATTCCAGTAGGACTGGTTGTGTCTAGAGCGGTGCCCAGGCTTGGCAAAGTTGGAAATCTCGTAATGCTCGAAACCATGACCGGTCATCATCCCGTCGGCGACCCTGAACTGGGCCTCCATTTCTGTATCTGCGGCCGGCTCCACCTTACCGGTGCGAACCAGCTTACCAAGAACGGTCTTCGGCTCTATGGTCAGTCCGTAGAGCGAAACGTGCTGAACGCCTGACGACACCGCGTATTCCAGGTTGTCCCTCCAGGCAGCCTCCGTCATCTGTGGGAGACCGAAGATGAGATCCATGGAGACTGACTGAAACCCGGCCGACGTCGCGAGTTCGACGAAGGCCATCCCCTGCTCAACCGAATGGGATCGTTTCATGAACTCCAGATCGACCCCTCTGAGTGATTGAAGCCCGATGCTCAAACGGGTAAAACCCAGGGCGCGAAGGCCATCCAGATACGTCGCGTCGGGATCCTCGGGGTTGACTTCAATCGTCACCTCCTCTACCTCCCCAAGACCGAAATGCCGAGAGACCGTATCCAGAATACTCTGCAAGTGCTCGATGGATAGCCTACTCGGCGTGCCTCCCCCAAAATAAACCGTCTTGACCGGTCCAATGGAGCCGACCCGCGAGGCCCGCATCGTGATCTCACGGCAGACCGCATCCACGTAGTCCGATAATTCCCTGTGACTAGTTACGAAGTAGAAGTCACAGTACGAGCATCGCTGCCTGCAGAATGGAACGTGTATGTAGATCGCGGCCATGTTTCGCTTCCCGTTGCAGAACTGAAGGACTACACCGACAGATCCTTCCGAAAATCCGGGTCGAGCAGCATTCCGGCGGCGAATTCATTGGCGAAGCGGGCCGCCTCCATTGGATCGCCCGACTCAAAATATCTCGCCAGAAAGGCCGTGGCAAAGACATCGCCCGCGCCGGTAGAGTCTTCGATCGCGAGAGGTTGCGACGTAACGGCGCGCTCACGACCCTTCTCGGCGACGACACATCCGCCGGCGCCGTGTGTTTCGACGCATACAGGAACCATGCGAAAAAGCGATTCTCTCAGCTTAATGTCGGTTATCAGGTCATGCCAACTAAAGATTGCTATATCAAGACATTGCACGATACGCTCCAAATCCCGGTGCAGTCCGAATTTTACGCGGCCGGCGTCATCAGCGGCGCGCAACCAGCCCTGGAGCGTCGCCCCGCACAGGCGCGGACTGAACCACCGGACAAACGTCTCATCCAGTTCCTGAAAGACGGGGGCGAGGTGAAGGATGTTCGGGTTCTTCCAGCCGGCCGGAACCGTCAGGGTCGTGAGCGGATCGGCCACTGCAAGGATTTCTTGCGTGCGGCGTCCCTCCGTTTCCAGGTTTCTGAAGGTCGTCGTTTCCTGCGATCCCTGAATCGACGCGTTTACGGTGTGGTAGAGGGACGGCGCTCCCACGTCCGATCCGCAGCTCGACACGACAAACGCCTCCAGGCCCAGGTGACGGCTTACGAGCACCGCATAGGCGACCGACCCTCCGATTCTCCATCCGTTCTCGACGAGATCGCGGGTCGTGTGGCCTGCCACTAGATATGAAGGAGCTTCACCCAGGTTTACGCCGGCATGTGTCGTTTCAAACATGATGAACGTACGATTCCTCGCCGAGAATTAGACCACTCAGTATCGAACGGTGCAATCAGATTGACGGACGCGCTGCAGGTTGGGATTTTGTTGACACGGTCGTGATATTTCGTATTCCGGTTCATTTTATGTTCCGTCTCACCGACCAGGAATTACCAGATGCGACTCCTTCTTTCCGCGCTCGTCATCTCAACGGTTGTCTCCGGCTGCGCTACATCCGAAAACGACCGGTCATCTGAGGACAGCCCAAAGCTGGTCGTTGTAATTGCCCTCGACCAGTTCAGGTGGGACTATTTCGAGCGGTTCATGCCCTACTTCGGAGAGGGAGGATTCCGGCGTTTCGAGACCGAGGGAGCCGTTCTAAGCAACGCTCGTTTTCGTCATGCGGCCACGATGACGTGCCCGGGTCACGCCGCGATTTCGACGGGCGCGAGCGGCAATGTTAATGGGATCGTGGCCAACGACTGGTACGACCTCGGACATCGCAGGGGCGTCTACTGCGTCGAGGACGCGTCCGTCACGATGGTTGGTCGTGACGGGCCCGGACGATCGCCGAGAGCGATGATGGGTGAAACGATCGGAGACTTGTTGAAGAGCGACCGGCGGGGGTCAAAAGTCTTTGCCGCGTCAGGCAAGGATCGATCGGCCATCACCCTCGCAGGGCATCGAGCCGATGCCGCATACTGGCTGCTGGATTCCGTCATGGTCAGCTCGACCTACTACATGACCCAACTGCCGGCCTGGGTTGAGACATTCAACGGGCGCCGGCTGCCGCAGGACAGACACGGCGAAACCTGGGACCGAGTTCTTTCCAGCCAGGCTTATGACACGACGCAGGGGCCAGACGATTTCTGGCACGAGGAGGACAGGCAGTCTCTCGGCAAGGCTTTTCCACACGTGATCACGGGAGGTTCCGAAAACCTCGATTGGAACTTCTACGAGGCGCTTCGAAAATCACCGTTCGAGGACGAGATCCTCCTCGAGTTCGTAAAGGAGTTGATCATCCGCGAAGATTTAGGGCAGGATTCGGCGACCGACCTCCTCGGGATCGGACTCTCGACCGTCGACCGAATCGGTCATCCATACGGGCCCGACTCGCATGAAATCATGGACAATGTGGTAAGAACCGATCGAGTGCTCGCCGATCTTTTCCAGTTTCTGGACGACCGGGTCGGAGTCGGGGGCTTTCTGGTAGTGCTTACTGCCGACCATGGGGTCCAGCGCTTCCCGGAGCTCGTCGCAGACTCGACAGCCGGAGTGCTAGCCGACCGCATTTCATCAACGGTGATACGGGAGGACGTGTCACGTCTACTCGACGGCGCGTTTGGCACCCTGTCGACATCCGGTTCGTGGATCGACGCGCTCTACTATCCCCACCTCTACTTTAATCGCGAGGCCCTCAAGGAGAAGGCCGTCACTGTATCTGCGGCGGCCGATGTGATCTCCCGCGGACTCACCCGCATACCTCGATACAGCGCCGCCGTGCCTTCGGCGTCGGTTGACCGGTCGACGCCGGAATCATTCAGCAGCTACCCCGGACGGTCAGGAGACATCCTCGTCCGGCTGGCAGAACATCATATCAATCGTGAAAGTGAGTTCGGGACGACGCACGGGACGCCGTGGGAGGGCGACCAGCACGTTCCGATCCTGTGGTTCGGGCACTCTATCTCGCGCGTCTCAAACGACGAACCTTGGAACGTGGTCGACATTGCTCCCACCGTTGCCACCCTTCTTGGGATCGATCCCGCTGAGACCATGGATGGACGCATCATCTCGCCGGTCATCGCCGCGCACCCTCGTTAGACGGTTACGACCTCCCGTTCTTCGGCAAGAGCCGTTGCTGACTTGTAGACGTTCGACGTTCGACCTTCGACGTTCGACTCTCGACTCTCGACTCTCGACGTTGCAGACTATTTCCCCCGATTCGCCAAATCTTGAAGGGTCGGCTGCATCCTTGTCCGCGAGAATCCGTGTAATGGAAGTTTTCGCCGTCCCTTCACCCACCTTTTTCTATAGGGAAGCCATGCGCAAGATCGCTTCTTTCTGGGTTCTCCTCGTCGCCGCAGTCTCGACATGCAGTCCCGTAAGCGCACAGAGCAACTTCGTCCAGTCACAGCTGTCGTTCGGGCAGGCGGTTGACGTGTCCGCCGGGCGAATCGTCGTCGGCGAGCCCCAGAATCAGCGCGTCCCCGGGATGGCGTACGTCTTCGAACAGAACGCCGACGGGGTCTGGGAGCTGGCGGCCCCGATTCAGGCCGGTGACGGGTACCTTGGTAACAATTTCGGGTCCAGCCTGGCCGGGAACGGCGAGCAGATCTTCGTCGGCGCTACGGGAAGCACCGAGACCGGTGGCGCCGTGTACGTTTTCGCCCGCAACGACGAACGAGAGTGGCGCGAGACGTCCATCATCAGGCCCGCAGACAGCCGGGCTGTCGACAACTTCGGCCGAACCCTTGCATCCGCCGGCAACCTTCTGGCGGTGTCCAATCGGCCCCTGGACGGTCCACCGTCGGTTTACGTCTTCCGCAGAAGTGCTGAAACTGGTGTCTGGACGCAGGAAGCGGTCATCAGTCCCACCGGCGAGGGCAATCACTCAAACTTCGGCTCCGACGTGGTGGCGGACGAAGCGACACTTTTCGTGGGTTCGCCGCGGAACGGCGCCGGCGTTGTTCATGTCTACACCAGAGAGGAAGACGGCCGTTGGGTCCAATCAGCAGTATTGAGAGGAAATAGTGGCGCCCGGGACGCCTCCGGCAATGCCGCCTCGGAGTCGTTCGGCTCCAAGCTTCTGCTTGCGGGTAGCCAGCTCTTTGTCACAGCTCCGAATGCCGAGCGGTTCACCGGACGCGTCTATTCCTTCATTCGCTCTGAGGCAGGTGGATTCACGAGAGGCCCCAACTTCACGCCATTCGATGCCGGCAACGCCCACGGATTCGCCCGAGACGTTGCCCTTGCGGGAAACGAATTGGTCGTGTCTGCGCTATCGCCGAACGGGATGACGGGCGCGGTCTACTATATGGAGCTGTCCGACGCAGGACGTGACGTCGTCAGATCAGAAAAGCACTACGAACCGCAGGCGCTTCCGCTCACATTCTACGGTGAGACACTGGATGCCGAGGGCGACATCGTCGCTGTAGCGGCCCA
>DATKEJ010000112.1:0-27190 GCA_035512315.1 Rhodothermales bacterium
TTACCACGGTGCTTGTGACCGCAGCGGTGTCGTATGGCGTGGCTGCGGTGGCCACCGTCATCCCGAGGAGCGCCAGCGACGAGGGACCCCCGCTGTGAAGGGAGGCCGTCCAGATCGAGCTGCGTCCGCCCTTGACCACCCGTCTACGCTGCGCCGCAGCTTCGCCGGGCAAGCTCCCCGGCTGAGCGCCCATCCAGAGTGCGCCCAAGCAAAGCAGGCCGCCGCGCTCAGCCGCCCCCTGGGGACAGTCGCGGTTTTCCCTCACTGCGTTCGGGATGACGGCGACCCGAGGGGCGCCATCATCGCCTCGAACAGTGCCGAGTCGACGCGGACAGGGGTCGCGGAGCGGAGCCGCTCGAGCAGGTGCCGCTCGGCGATG
Source organism: Rhodothermales bacterium (assembly GCA_035512315.1). Lineage (GTDB taxonomy): Bacteria > Bacteroidota > Rhodothermia > Rhodothermales > DATKEJ01 > DATKEJ01. Next base: position 380 of record DATKEJ010000112.1, read on the forward strand.
AGCGGGGCCAGGCGTTCACGCGCCGCTTCGAGCCTCCCCTCGACTGCCAGCTTCGTCGAATCCGGAACGTTCGTGTCCTCGAGCAGTGCGTCGATCTGCTCATTCGTTACCATCCCGCGCGCCCCCTCACGTAGCAGATCCCGCAAGCGATCTGCGAGGTAGATTCGTTCCTGGAATTCTGCCTCGTGCAATGTCACCGGATCCATTTCCAACCCCTCCGCTTGTCCCGCGAGCGCGAACGCCTCGTTGCGGAGCGCACGGCCAACGGATGCGGCCGTGCGATGCCTCGCCTCTTGGAAAGGGAGATCGTCGAACCAGGCGGCATAATCGTCGAGTGTGAACACCCGTTCTTCCCCTCGAAACCTGTACCACGCAAGAGGAGTCGATGCGCTGATGTTGAGCGAGGGTAGCGGATGCGATTCGTCCGTCAGCACTACGGAACGATCGGGTACAACGCGTTTTTCGATTGCGTGAATGGTCTCCGACAGTGACTTGATTGCTTCCCCGTTCACCCTGACAGCGAGTCCCTGCATAAACGACTGCACGAACCGGTCGCCTTCAAGCCTGCGTTTTCGGAGTCGCCACTTCGACGAAATACCCCGCCGGCGGACCTGAAATTCGGACTCTGTCAGGAGCGGCGAACGGAGCTTGTCCTCCAGCAAAATGATGTGGTAGCCGAACCTGGAGCGCACAGGCCGCGAGAACTCATTCTGACGGAGCGAGAATGCCGCTTCGGCAAACGCGTCATCGACCTCGAAGTAACCGACCGGTCCGAGGTATCCAGCCGACGAATCGTAGGCGGCGGTTCGGTAGCACCTCTGTGCCTCGTCCAGAAACGACACGCCTGAGACGAGACGCAAGTACGCCTCCTCCGCCTGCGTCGAGTCACGATAGAAGAGGTGGCGCACGATGGCCTTCTCCTTCCACCTTGCAAATGCCTGCCGGATCTCCTCTTCACCTGGCGGCTCCAAACGACTCAGGAACAAGCGCTCGAAGTAAGTATCTCCAGCCGCCTTCTTGCGGATGGTCTCGATCTTACGGCGTCCCACGCTGTCTTGGTCTAACCCAATTCTGCGGGCCTCTCGCCTAAGTAGTTCGGCGTCGATCAGATTGTTCAGATGCAGCCATCGACTTCGCCGAGTGTCGTTCTCTCCATTCGATATCAGACGTGTCACGTATGTGCGCTCAAAGTCCTCGGCCGAGATCTCGGTATTGCCGACGATGGCGAGCGGAGCCTGCCCGCGCTCCTGCTCGGAAGTCCTGCAGGAAGCGAAGAAAAAGAGGAGCGTGAGAGCTAATGTGGGACGCACTTAGAAGTCGGATCAAACGCGTGAGGACCGGCAACGTCGCCAACGCTGGACTTCAATAGGAGATTCGAACGTCGAACATATTGGTGTCGCCCAACAGGTCGAACGGAACGTACGCATAGTCGAATCCGAGTCGGATCCGATCGATTTTGACGTCGAGACCGCCTCCGTAGGAGAAGTTGCTGTCAACGTCTTCCTCGTCGAGGAATAGGTCCTTGTAGCCTGCGCGCAGGCTGAGGCTGAACGTTTTTGTGGTGTAGTTTAACTGCCCGCCAACGTCCCCGTTCAGATTCTGATCGTTCGTCTGATTGGCGTCGGCCAGTCCAAGCAGCTCGACGTTATCTGATTGATATACGGGAAATGCGAGCCCAAATCGGAACGACAGCGGTAAGTCCCACGAGTTCATTTCGAGTCGGGCCGGGATGTTGGAGTTGCTGCCGCTGTTGTCTTCGTCGACGTCCACGAATACCACGGAGTTGACGCCATCCATCTGCAGCTTCCCTCCGAAATTCTGAATCGACGCGGCGATCCTCAACCCTCGGAAATATTGCGTTTCGAGATAGAACCCGAAATCAAAAGCCATGGTTTGCGCGTGCATGTCCTGGATGTGCTGACGGACATATTTCGCGGTCCCGCCGAAGTAAAACGAGGAAGTCAGTGGCTGGGCGTACGTCAGGCCAAAACTATAGTCGGAGGAAGTGAACGTCTCCCCGTTACCTTCTGGAAGGTCGACGGTACGAACATCCATTCGGCCGTAATCCACCGACGCGATGCTGAGCCCGATAATGCCAGATCGCGTAACGGGTACTACAACACCGGCTGCGTTGTAATCGATATCTGCGAACCAATTGTAGTGTGTGAAGAAGGCACTGCTGCGATGCTCGCCCATGTACGGTCGCGCGCCGCTCGCGGGATTCCAGAACAACGCATCGCCACCTGATGCCAGTGCCGTGTAGGCCTGTCCGACGCCTTGAGACCGGGCGCCGGTACCGAGCGTCAGGAACGGAGCGGCTGTCGTGCCGGCCCTGCTCTGTGCCGGAAGGTTCGCGACCGAAAAGACGGTAATTGCGGCCGAAAGGCCGACGACTGATCCGATGCTGCTCATTTCACGATGGCAAATTTTCCGACGTGCTCGCCTATACCGGGTGCATCGACGTGAAAGACATAGACGCCGTAGGCGGCATCCTGCCCGTCTCTAGTCGTGAGGTCCCACCACTCGGATCCGTCAGTAATCGACCCGTCGTGCTCGATCGTTGCGACTCGCTCGCCCCGGATGTTGAAGATCGAGATCGTGCACCGCTGTGGAAGATGGATAAATTGGATCAGGCGGCCCCCACGGCCCTCGAGTTGAGTGCCGCGCTCAAAATCCGACGCCCCGACGTAGGGATTGGGGACAACCGCGATTCTCTCGAGCTCCGACTTGGCTGTTTCATCGTCTATCGAGCCGGAGCGAACGGTGTACTGGAAGAAGTCTCCCGTACGAAACGGCCTGGTGGCTGCAATGCGAAACTTGTTGCCAGGCGCCGGAGGAGTCGAGTTTGCTGGATCGGCCGGTTGGAATCTGACCCGATAGCGGAATTTCCGTATCCCTTGGTCGTCGAGCTCGTTAATGATCAGCTCGTCTCCGGCGTCGAACTCAGAATTCCCGTTATAGTCCTGAATCAGCAGGTCGGTCGGCCGACCTTCGGTGACATTGTAGCCGAACACCGGTATCTCGACCCTCGGAAAGCCAAATATGCGCGGCGGTCGATAGGTCGTGTCCGCGGGATCCGTCCAACGCAGCTCGTAGTCGGCGGGTGCGGTGTAGGCGGCGCTCGTCGTATCCAGTCTGACTGAAGCGATCCAGTTCGTTGTGAAGCCGTCCAGATCTCGCGGATCGAGACTGAGGAGCTCGTTGGCGCTACCCTCGTTCGATACGTAACCGGTCTTCTCTGGAATAATGGCGACGTCCCTGTCATTGAAAATCTCGATCACGTGTCCATCGATCAGAGGCGTGGTATCGATCAGAGGTGTCCTTGAGATGAGCGTCGTGTTCTCGGCCACGTTCACGACCTCGTAGGCGGTCGTTCGGTAGATGTCGGCTGTGCCGATGCGTTCGCTGAAGAAGTTGACGCGGTAGATGGAAGAGAGGCTAACTGCCTCATCTGCGACGACCCTGACGCTTATCGATCCGCTTCCGATTCCTTCGGTAACGTGGCTCAAGTCTTCATTCGACCCACCCTCGACGAACCCGGCCGTGAGCGATCTCGGAATCACGACGGCGGCATTTCTCGATACGCCGGTGACGTCTCCGGCAAGCGTCGTCGTGATGTTGAACGCATTCTCTTGCGGATCTATAGGCTCGGCTGACGGATTGTCCGGCGACGAAAACCCGCGATCGTACGCCACAAGCGCGTAGTAGTAGGTGATCCCATTGGTAACGTCGTCATCGATATAGAAGAACGACAGTCCCGTGTCGTCGCCAAGGTTATAAATGGCGGTACCCCCCAGGACCGGCACCGGACCACGGATCCCGTCGATCAAGTCCCAGCGAGCAATCGGCTCATAGAACGTCGGTGTGCCGCTCATATCGGTAATCGTCCGTGCGTCCGACAGCAAGGGATCGGTACCGCGATACAGCTTATATCCCTGGAAGTCGAACTCCTGGCTGAAGCGATCGAAACTCGCGACGGATACGGTGTCCCACGTCAGCGTTACGCGGCCGTCGCCTGGTACCGCCGTGAGCTTGGGAAGAAAGGGGGGCTGGGCAAAGTTATAATCTGCGTTGAAGATGCTCTGGACCGTCCGCCGGTTCTTGAAGAAATCGCCCTCGTCCTCGCCGAAGATCCAGGCCGTGGAGAAGAAGTCGGTTTGGCCTGGATTCAGCGCGACCGGCCCGGATGTGAAGAGGAGGAACGGCTCGACGTCCGCGACGAACGCTTCGGGCTTCGTTCCAAGCGGGAACTGAGCGAAATTGAAAATGCGATCCCACAGCCAGCCGTCCTCTCGAAGGTTGTCACCGCTCTCGTAGAACGGACGCGTGTTGAGGTCGAAGCCCGTCAGACCGATCTGGTCCGATTCGTCGACGTCGAGTTCATCGAAATTCGGCTCTCCGAGCGTCGGGATTCCATCGACTTCACCGTCATCGGGACCCGGATAGCCGAAGTCAAACGGTCCCAATCCATCTCGTCCCACATCGTTGTTCACCAATTCTCCCTGATCCCAGACGCCGTTACCGTTCTCGTCGGTAAAGCCGACCCAGTCGAGGTTTTCGTCGCCAGTCCACCAACGACCGGCAAGGTACGCCGGTCGTTGATCGAGCGGCCCGTTGAATGCCTCGAAGTCCACCATGTTGTATGCTGCGTTCACAGCGATCGAAATGGCGGTCTGACCCTCAATGAGAGTGCCCGGGCCGCTAAAACGTGATTCGTCGACGACCCCGTCTTCGTCGTTGTCGAGATTATCGTTGGCCCGTGCGGGGCTCTCCAGGAATGCGAAGCCTGTATACCCCAGGTCGTAAGTGCCTCCCGTAGGGCGGGTGCCAATTCCGTCCTGGTCCCATCCAAATGCAACGTCGGACTGCGGATCGAAGGCGGCATTCTCGTCGCCCTCCTCGTTTCCGAGCCCGTAGTCCATTATCTGAGCGAAGTAGAGTCGATCGTGTTCGGTCTCTCCGACATTCGTTATGCGGTAGAGAATGAACATGACATCTTCGGCAAGAACATTCGCCCACTGGAAGATTCGGACGCGGGTCTGGAGTCCGAGACCGCCCATTGTGGAGTCAGTTGGAGATGGATAGAAGACGCCGTACTCCGAATTCGGCCGACCGGTGCCGGGGTCGATTGCGTACTCCATGTCGCTGTGATCATCCATCACGTAATAGCTTTCCAGATCCGCGTTAAAGACACCCTTTCCGAAAAAACCGTTCCACGTGCCGGGCCATCCCGGATCGTCGGGATTGTCGAGCCGGTCGGGCCAGGAGGCGGGCCAGCTCGTCGGATCGTCGCTCAGCGCCGGGACAGGCGTACGCGAGCCTGTTATGGGATCCGTCCGATTCTCGTTATGAAATCCGGGAAGGGGAAGCCAGCCCCAAAGCTCACCTTCCGGCCCGACAGTTTTACCGGCGTCTCGATACGTCAGGATAACCGGATTCAGCGTCGTGTCCGATTTCCCCGGATAAAATTGGGGGAACGATGTCCTGTCGCCCGGCACTTGGCCGGCTACGATTATGCCCACGCCGTCAATGTGACGTCCTCCGATCCCCCGCGGCCAGACTCCCCAGGGCAGGTCGTTCCATCGGGACAGTTCACCGTGGTTCCTGAAGTTCGTCTCGATCAGGTTGCCGTCCAGAATTCCGCGAGCAATGCGTGCTTCGTCTCCGCGCAGATTCCTGGGAATCTCTCCACCCTGCGCAGAGGCAAGCCCGACGGTCACGAGGCTCACCAAAGCAGCAACCAGCAGGTTCTTCAACAGTGCACTCATTCGACCCATCTAGAAATCAAAACTGAGACCTAAACTCACGCGACGAGGCGGACCGAAAAAGTCTTGTCGAAAGTAGTACTCGTCCAGCGTGTTGACGCCGCCAACCTGTGTCCCCGTACGGCGAAGCAGCTCCCTCTGGACGGACTCATTTGCGTCACCGGTGTCTTCGTAAACCGCCCACTGAATCTCGGCATCAAACAGGTTCTGCGCCTCCACAAAGAGCTGGATGTTCGATGACACGAGCGGAGGACTGTAGTAAACGCGGACGTCGGTGGTAAAAGTCGTCGGTTTCTCGGCGTTATTCGTTTCGGTCGACCGAATAAAGTCTCGAACGGTTGTGTAAGGAGTACCGGTCTGAAGCTGGTTGATAAACGTCAGGCTGAGCTCCGGATCTGGCTTCCAGGTAATCGTGTTATTGACGACGTGCCGGCGGTCCCAGTTGAGTCGGACGAGCGACAGAATGGGCTCGAGACCCGACTGTTCTCTGCCGAAAGCCTCGCCGGGGTCGGAAGACGTCCCCTCCGCGAACTGGAGAGTGTAGTCCAGGGTCCAGCTAAGTGGTCCGCCTGGTCTCTGGAGGAGGGAGAAGGTCAGCCCCCTGATTGTGCCGTAATCCCGGTTCATCCACCGGATGAAAAAGTCGCCGTTCGGGTCTCTAAGGATCTCCTGTCCCGTCAGGTTGCGAACGTCTTTGGAGAAAATGGTCAGTTCGAGACCAATGTCGTGGGTCAGCCCCTGCTGAAGGCCCACTTCGAATGCCAGCGTCCTTTCAGGATCCAGATTCGCGTTGCCGAACTGTGTGGAACTCGATTGCGGGTTGATCTCGAACTCGGGGTTGGTGTAGAGAAGAGATAGCGGCGGCGTCTGGAAAAACAATCCGGCCGAGAAGCGCATGACCCCCGTTGATGAGATCGGAAACGCGATTCCGATCCGAGGGCTCACCTGTGTTTCGACCTCTGCGTCTTTCCGGTTGGAGATTAATTGATCAGGGTTGTCAGGATCCGGTATCTCCTCCAGATCCGACTGCGTGAGGTCGATTGGGACCTGATAATCCGGGTCGAAATGGTCGAAGCGAATCCCCGCATTCACGATCAGACCAGTGAACTCCATCTTGTCCTGCAGGTAGGCCGAGAGCTCGATTGGGTTCGCCGTGAGCAGATTCCTGTTCACCTGGTCGGGCGACGGCCGGGGTTGATCATTTGTCCTGAACGATCGCTCGATGCCAAAAGACCTGTTATCCAGCCGGTGGAGTCGGGCAAGCACGCCGACTTTCATCTGGTGGATGCGAGATGCCTGGCGCGTATAGTCCGTCACGAGCGTATGCGACTTGGTGACATTGTGATTCGTGAAAAGTTCGTTGCCGCCGACCTGAAACGCATTGGCGCCCTGTTGGCTGTTCTGCTCCGCGCGTACGTAACGGTCGTCGAGCACGCAGGTCCCGGCACTGATTTCCTCGTCGCCACAGTCGCTGCCGAATAGTTCCTGCCTAAAATCATCCCGCAGGTACCCGTACGACACGTTCGCAAACGCCTTGTTACCCAAAGTGACGCGCGTGCCCAGAACGTGAGTTTGTGACAACGATTTGTTCAGATTGATGCCTGAAGGCACGTACTTGAACGCATGAAGGTGTCGCAGAAACTCATCACTCTGGACGAAGACGTTGTAATCGAGCTTGACTGCAGGCGTGAGTTTGTAGTTAAGCTTTCCATTCACTGAGAGACGCTCGACCGCATCGAGGCTGACGAACGAACGATCACCTGTTGACTCGATGAACCACTGCTGAGGCGGCGCACCTGTGTTGAGGCCGAACGAAACGTCGTCGGTGGAGAACAAATTGCGACCGAGCCTCCAACCATTGTCATCCAAGTACCGCGCCGAAAGACTCAGGCCCAGCGCCTCTGTGATGATCGGGCCACCCAGGGAGAGCTGTACGTCGGTTTTGTTCGGAAACTCGGCGGCCTCAGCATAGCGGACCGTATCGGACGTGAAGTCCAATCCCGACAGCCCCGATCCCTGCTGTACCGCACGATCTACGAATTCAAGCTCTCGACTGCTGGCGATTCCGCCGACGTATCCAAGAAACGAGCCTGACCATTCTCTTGGGCTCTCTCTGGTTACGATGTTGACAATGCCTGATAGCGCCTGTCCGTACTCAGCGTTGAACACGCCGCTGATGACCTCCAGGCTCTGAACCATGTTCTGCTCGATCTCGAACGAGCGCTGGTTGGTGAACGGGTTGTTGATCGGGACGCCGTTGAGCAGATAGGCGACTTCGGCCTGACGGCCCCCTCGGAAGTGCCCATCGACCACACCCGCCTGCAGGTTGATGGCGTCCTGAACATTCGTGACGGGCAGCGCCTGGAGCTGGGCTCTGTCGACGACGGCGGTCGTCGTCGTACGGTCCATCTGAACGATTGGGCGCTCGGCCGTAACAACGATCTCCTCACCTTCGACCACGGAGTCTCTGAGCGTGAAATCGACAGTCGTCGTTTTGTCGACGATTACGCGAACCTCCTCTGTCGTTACGATCGCGTATCCGATGAAAGAGGCACGGACCGAGTACGTTCCGGGCGGCACCTGGATGATGGCGTAGTAACCGTCTACATCGGTGGTCGCGCCTTGAGTCGTCCCTATGATGAAGACATTGACGCCGGGCAGGCCCTCACCGTCGGCCGCGTCGACTACTCTTCCGGAGATCTTACCGGTCGTTCCGGCCTGCAGAAGCGACGCATGCAGTGCGACGGTGAGCAACGCGAGAACCGTGCGTGCCCATTTCGAACCCGGAGAGAATCTCATGAGACCGACCGCTTACTGTCCCGAACGCGTGTCACGTGCCCTTTGAGCAGGACCAGAGGCCCGAAAGCCAAGAGGCCGGAGGAGTACTCGATCACCTCCGGCCTCATTTTCGTTACGCTACTTCACCAGGAGCATGGGGCGTGACTGCGCGAACTTGCTTCCGGCCTGAAGTCTGTATGTATAAACACCCGAGGCCAGGTCGTGTGCGTCAAAGTTAAGTGTATGCAGTCCCGCATTGAGTTGATCACCCTCCAGCAAGGTGGCCACTCTCCTTCCCATGACATCATAAACTGCGAGCGTCACCTTTTCCGTCGTCGGTAGACTGAATCGTATCGAGGTGCTCGGATTGAACGGATTCGGGTAATTCTGCTCAAGTTGGAAGCTTGACGGAACGTCCCCCAGATCCTCCGTGGCTACCGCGAGTCCCCGACCAGCTAGAGCTACGGTCGTCCATTCGGCTGGTGTGTTCCACCACCCGCCGGACATCCTTTGACTCCAGCCAACCTGGGTCTCTCGACCCGATCCGTCATTGTCGTTGAAAACCACATTGAAAGGAATCAGGCGGAGTTCCTCGGCCCCCGGCGGCTGAAGGACGACATCGTCGGTTCCCTCATACTGTATCCCGTTCAGCGGGATGAGCGCAAGAAACTTCCAGCCGGCTCTGGCAGACGTCTTCCCGGCGCCGTTTTCCAAATACTCGACCACTACCGCACTTCCCGGGATGTTGTCCTTGTTGAGATCAGGATTGAACACACCCGGCAATGCAGCCGCGTGCAGATTCCCGATCAGCTCGCCTCCTTCTCCAAGTAGAGCAGTCAGGCGAAACTGATAATCCGGCTCCGACTCTCGCTCGAACTCCCGATGCGGAGAGCCGACGATGATGCCTCCGCCCTCAATGTTTCGCACGTCGTAGTTGCCCCATCCCATCTCGAAGCTGTCCCACTGCCAGGTATCACCGCCCGTCGCGGTCGAGGGTCCAAAGAACACCGAGTCGTCGTGGACCTCGCCATAGATGTAAAGCTCGTTCTCTGCCGTATAACCTAGAATGACCGCAGCGGCAAAATCGCTGTTGCCGTCTGGGAAAGCGGCGGCATCACCGAGATGCCAGGTATCCTCGTTGATCCGGAATGCCTCAAAGCCCTCCGGGAAACCGTCGCGCGACGCACGGCCTTCCTCCAGGCTCGTAAACAGCATGTCGGCCTCATCCGGAGTCAATTCAGTGACGAACGGCTGGACAGGCAAGGTCTCGTTTGCCACCGATCCGGCGCTGCCGCTCACGTCCGTGTTCTCGACCCCGAACTGGCTCAGCGAGCTGACGGCATAGTGCACGGTCAGAGGGGACAGTGACTGGTGCGGCACAGAGAACGCGTGATCGTATGATGCGGCACCCGCCTCGACCCGGGTAAGCAATGCTACGCCGGGCGCGGTTATGTCGGCGATCGGCTCTTCGGAAAAGTAGACGTTGTAACCGCCTGCGCCGTCCACCTCGGTCCACGACATCTCGTTGACACCTTCTCCGGCGCCGAAGCTTACTGAACCGACGGCACCGACGGGCCCTGAGGCACTGGAGAGATCGAGACCCGCTTGACCGATATACACATCATCAAGCCATATCGGCCCGCCGCCGCTCGAATTATCCCAAAAGACGCCAACTGCGGCGACGCCATCCCACTGAAACTCGCGCCACAGGTCCGGTCGCTCGGCCGTGTTCGGGCCAAGCTGGTCGAGGCCGATGGGGAAACCCGCCCAAGAGCCGCTATAAACCCAGTTTTCCCCCCAGGGGGCCAACGTTCCGGCATCCTTGGCCGCTTCCAGCTCATCGTAAGTGGCCGGAGGCAGCGGGATGGTAAGATCGTGCCACTCCCCATTGTGGAGCGAGTCCGGAACGAACCACGTCAGCCGGAAAGGATTGTCGGCATCCGGGGAGTCCCCAATACTCGATGCCTTGTCCTCGAGCATTATCGAGATGCCCGGCATCCCGAGGTTTGCAGGATCAGAAAGGAATCGCAGATGAAGCACGTCGTCGCTCTCACGGTTTGCCGTCATGTCCACTCCGGTGTCGCCCGGAGTCCATCTGAACGCCTGGAAGGACCAGTTACCGTAGTCATACTTCATGACCTTGTTCTCGGTATTCAGCGGGTCGTTCACGACTGCTCCGTCGAACGTGGGCACCAACGTGTTCACGCCGTTGACAAAAGCGATGAAGTCCGGACCCAACTCGTCCGCCTGACCCTTAGCGGGACCAGCCAGGAGGACCAACGGTAACGCAAGCAGTATGGAGAGTTTGTAAGTAGTAGGAGTCATGTGTTCCTCCATTAAGGGGTTTTCGACGTCTCCGCTCCAGTCAACCGAACTACATTTCAGCGAACAGCGGCACGGCGGTGAAAAGCTTTTCACAGAATACGGGAAATATAATCATTCTGTTGAGATGTGCAAGATGTGCCCGCGTCGTGACCGAACTTCTGCAGACTCTTCTCGAAATCGTCACCGGCCATTCGATACGATTGAATCCTGCTTTTCGGCTTCAAATCAAGCGAATGCAATCACGAGGGCTGCCGTGACCAGTAGTAGCAGGGCGGACAAGATGATGTGATTCTGATACCACTTGACTGACCGTGACTGTGCGAGGCTTTCGCTGAGAAGCGCTCGCGTCCATACCAGTTGGTCCACCTCGGTTGAAATCTGCGGGGGTGTGGCAAAGCTGACGACAACGATTGTGAGGACGCTGATCGCAAAAAGGATCGCAGCGACATAGAGAAAATGGAGTGGAGCGCCTGAGAAAACCAGAAGCAGCGCCGCGATCATGCCCACCATTAAGGCGGAGAACGCTCCCGTGCCGTTTGCCCGCCTCCAGAATATTCCAACGAGGAAACAGGCGACCACAGGAGGAGTGATGTAGGCCAGAACGCCTTGTAAATACTGCCAGAGGGAGGGGAAACGGGAGATTTGAGGCGCCCATATTACCCCAAGGACCATTACCACCAACGTGGCAAGACGCCCTATCAGCACGAGCTTCCTATTCGCAAGATTTGGACGGAGCTTCTTCACGAAATCCATCGTCACCAGCGTCGAGACCGCGTTCAGTGTGGAGTCGATGCTCGACATAATCGCAGCGACCAGGGCTACTAGAACGAGGCCCCGAAACCCTACCGGCAGCAGGTCGAACACAAGCGTCGGAAAGACCAAGTCAGCTCGATCGAGATCCGGGTAGAGCAGCCTGGCGAAAGTACCCGGGAGTACCATAATAAACAGCACCGGGATTTTCAGGAAACCGGCGAACAGCGCTCCGTATCGGCCTTGATCAATGTCACGCGCTCCAAGGGTCCGCTGGACAATGTACTGGTTGCTGCACCAGTAGTAGACGCCGAGCAGGGGCAATCCTGTTATCAGGCCCAGCCAGGGGAGACTGGGATCGTCAAGCGGCTGGATCAGACTGAGTTCTCGCTCGGAAAATGAGGCCGTTACGGCACTCCATGACCCGACTTTCAGGTAAGCAAGGATAGAGACAACCGTTGCTCCGGCAAAGAGCAGGATCGCCTGAATCGCGTCGGTGTACACGACGGCCTTGAGTCCTCCGGCCGCGGTGTAGAGACCGGATAACACCGCAAGAACGACAACGGACTGCCAAAGCGGAACTTGCGGATAGACCAGCTGCACGACAAGCGCACCGGCGTATAGGGCGCCGGCAGTCTCTAGAAGAACATTACCCACCACTGTAATCGACGAGACGTAGTAGCGGGATCGCGCATCGAAACGCCGCTCGAGGAACTCGGGCATCGTGTAGATGCGAGTCCGCAGGTAAAGCGGCAGAAAAAAGATGAGAAAGAAGACCAGAACGACTACGGCAAACCACTCGTAGTTGTAGACAGAAATGCCCGAAGAATAGGCGTCGCCGGCGAGTCCGATAAGGGTACTGCTTGAAATGTTGGACGCGAAAAGCGACAGCCCGATGAGCGGCCACGTCAACGACCTGCCGGCGAGGAAGTAATCCTCCGTCGTCTTTGTTCGCCTTGAGGCAAGAAATCCGACCCCGATTACTACCACCACGTAGACGCCGATCGTGATGAGGTCAACCGTCGCTAGCTCGAATTCCAGCATATTGTGAAGTTGCAAGAGGTGGTGGCACCGTCTTCGAACCGAGTGACAAGGTAATGAGTGATCGTGAATCCTTGCGTCGATCGCCTAGAGGCGCAAAAGTACGACTTGACGGATCCGTCGCAGATCGAATCGATATCGGTACAGTATTTTGGCCCGGTGCACCACATAGCGTCACGGTCGTTCAAGGTGAGTACGAGTTCCACCGAATTGAGAATCAACACACGGCGACGCGTTGCCTACTGCATCCTCGCTGCATCGCTTCCATTTCTCCTGCTGATTGCGGCTGAGTTCATCGCCAGAGCGGCCGGAGCGGGGGCCGAGGATCAAGACGCATTTGCACTAATTCCCGGCCGACCAGATTACAAGGGTATCAACCCCGCTTATGCGCAACGCTACTTCCGGGGCTTCACCCCGTCGGTAGCTCCTGACGTCTTTCTCGCGCATAAGCCTGACAGCAGCCTCCGAATCTTTGTACTTGGTGGCTCGAGCACGGCCGGATATCCTTATATGTTCTACTCCTCTTTCCCGGCTCAACTCCAGAGGAAACTCGATCGTCGATTCTTCGACCTTCAGGTGGAGGTCGTCAATCTGGGAATGACGGCCGTCAACTCATACACGCTCTGGGATCTGCGCAACGCCGTCGTGGATGAAGAACCCGACGCGATACTGATCTACGCGGGTCACAACGAGTTCTACGGTGCTTTTGGCGCCGGCAGCACCATGTATGCGCTCGGAAACAAGGTTTGGCTGAAGCGACTTCTCCTCCATCTAAAGAACTCCGTGCTGTTCAGACGGATCGACGACGCGATTAGAGGTTCGGTCGATCAACCGGATCAATACGTAGCCACCCGAACCATGATGTCACGGCTGGCCGGCGAGCAGGAAATCGCGTTTGGCGACGATGTATACACCGATGGCATTGTCCAGCTCGAAAGCAATCTGAACGACTTTGTTGAAACGTTCGAAAGAGCAGGGATCCCGGTCTTTCTTTCCACCATCACCTCAAACCTCCGAGATCAGCCACCCTTCGGCGCCGATTCGACAGCAGCCGACGAATACAGCCGCGGCCTGCAACTCGCTGCCCAGGGCCAATTTGCTCAGGCAAGGGACGCCTTTGCGCTTGCGAGGGATTACGACACGATCCGGTTTCGGGCCCCGTCGGCCATAAACGAATACATCCGAGAGATCGCGCTCCTCCGGGGAGCAACGCTTGTTGACTGCGAAGCACGCATTCGCGGTCAGAGTGAGAATGGAGTCGAGGGAGACGATTGGTTCGTGGATCATCTTCATCTCAGCGCAGGCGGTTATGGTCTGATCGCCGATGCATTCTTCGATGCGCTGGTCGAGCACTTTGCGTACGACGGCCCTTCCCTGCGACAACCTGAAACCGAGGATCTCGGCCTGGATCCAATCGACCGTGCGGCAGCGGCCATCAACATCGAGCGACTTACGAGTGGATTCCCTTTTGTCAAGGAACAGAGCGCGACGGCTGAGGCGGAAGCATTAAGCCGGCTGGTCGAGACTAAGCTGACTTCAGGCTCGAAATCGGATTCGATTGCCATGCTGATGCTGATGAACCGCCTTTCGCCACCGGAGGCCCTGCGGCTTGGGCTCGAGCACACGATCGCAAACGGCGACACCGCGTCGGCGCTTCGCCTTTATCGGTCGCTGATTACACTGCGGCCGTTCGACACTGGGTTGCATGCGGAGGCAGCCGGTCTGGCATCATCGGCCACCCGTTACGACGACATTCTGGCCGACATCGCGCTCGAAGGCGTGAAGCGAACCCATGACGACAGATTCCTCGGCTTGCTCGCCGCCACAGCGATCCGCGGGATGCGACTGGACGAAGCGCAGCTTCTTCTGGACAGACTGGAGCGCAGGAATCCCGACGAGCCAACGATGCTCTTTAATCAAGCGCGCCTCCACGTGTTGCTGGGCGATACGGCAGGCGCCAGGGAATACTTTCTCAGGTTCAGAGCCGGGCAATAGCTCTCAACTTGTCCGACTTGCCCCTTCTCGCCGGGAGCCGAGACTCGAAGCGCGGAGGACGATCTCGAAGGGAAGCTCGATCTTTCGCCCTTCGGCATCAGCTACTTTTCGGATACGACCGACGAGGTATTGAATAGCGAGCCGGCCCATCTCGCGGGGGCGTACACGTACTGTCGAAAGCGGCGGGGTCGAGTATCGCGCGCTTGGGTCATCGTCGAACCCGGTAATGGCCATTTGGTCTGGGATACGCACGCCCGCTTCATGCAAGGCGCTGATCGCACCCATCGCACTCAAATCGTTGGCAGCCGCTATCGCTGTCGGACGTTTTCTGGAGCCGAGAATGGTAGATACCGCCTGATAACCCGATTGCCGCGTGAAATTGCCCACCACCTCCAACGACGACTCGGGCTCAATGCCGCCGTCCCTCAGTGCCTGACGATATCCGCGCAGCCTCTCCTGCGCATCGATTGCGGTGGCAGGGCCGGTTATCATCGCAATCCTCCGGTGGCCCATGTCGACCAGATGGGAGGTGATATTGTAGAAACCCTCGAAGTTGTTAAATCCAATCGAATCGCTCAACGACGATTCAAATGGACGATTCACGTAAACCACCGGCATGCTTCGAAGCACCCGATGAGTGGCATCGAATCCGCCCTGGTCGGGCGCCATTATGATGAGTCCGTCCACCCGCCGATACATTGTATTGAGTGCCGTCTCGAACTCGGCCGTGCTGCGGTGCGACGACGAAATGAGCATGTAGAAGCCGGACTCCTGCGTGAAATGATCGATGCCCGTCAGGAACTCGGAGAAATACTCTCCACTTACAGAAGGCACGATCACGCCAACTCCCCCGGTCTCCTGCTTCAAAAGACTTCTTGCAGCAGGATGGGCCGAGTAGCTCAGCCTCTCGGCAGCATCCTTGACGCGCCGTCGTTTCGCCTCTTCCACGAAACAGGTGTCGTTAAGCACCCGCGACACGGTTGAGATGGAAACACCGGCCTCCCGAGCAACATCACGGATTGTTACTCTCATTACAGATATTTTGCTTGAACCGTCGGGATCAAAGACTCCTGAAAAGCTTTTCAGAAAGGTAGTGCGGTCCACTCAACGGTGCAAGCTCGCCACTGTTTCTATGGATCGTAAACCTGACGGTTTGTTGGTGAAATCGGATCGACCGAGCAATCTCTGCCTATAGAAGCTGATTTGGATCGTACCCATGGATTTGCGACTACTCTCCATTTTTTCACTGCTTGTTTCTGCTGCAGCCTGCAGTGCAGGTGAGACGGATGACGACCCGGGCGACGGTACGTCGATTGCGGGGTGGAAACTCGTCTGGTCGGATGAGTTTACCAGAGAGGGGCAGCCCGATCCCTCAAAGTGGTCTTACGATGTGGGAGCACATGGATGGGGCAACAATGAGCTCCAGTACTACACCGAATCAAGATTGAAAAACGCCCGGGTAGAGAGCGGCAACCTCGTCATCGAAGCGCACAAAGAGTCCGTTCAGGGCCGCGATTACACCTCCGCAAGGCTCGTAACCAGGGGCAAGGGTGACTGGGCGTACGGGCGAATCGAGGTCAGAGCCAAGCTGCCTTCGGGTCGCGGCACGTGGCCGGCCATCTGGATGCTCGCCTCACAGGACTCCTACGGCGACGGGTACTGGCCCGACAACGGTGAAATCGACATTATGGAGCACGTAGGGTACGACCCCGACATGATTCACGCGTCGGTCCATACCCTTGCGTACAATCACACACTCGGCACGCAACGTTCGAGTTCGAAGAGAATACCAACGGCTCGCTCTGACTTCAACGTGTATCGAGTTGAATGGTCGGAGGGCAGGATCCTCGCGTTCGTCAACGACGAACTGTACTTCACCTTCGCGAACGAACAGCTCAACGACGAGGACGCGGACTTCAAGGAGTGGCCTTTCGACAAGCCCTTTCACCTCCTGTTGAATATTGCCGTCGGCGGATCGTGGGGTGGCGCCCAGGGCGTCGACGACAGCATCTGGCCGCAGCGGATGGAAATCGACTACGTGCGGATTTACGAGAAAGAGGATTGAGAGGATTGAGCGCGTAGGGGCAGGCCAGAGCCCAGTGTCCCCGATTTCATATGGCGCAGCTGTCGGAGCGTCGGCCTGCCCGGCGGAAGAGGGGTCCCTCGCTGCGCTGGGGATGACAGGTGGCTCTCGGGATGACGGTCCGTTTAGCGTTTCTCGTTTATCGTTTATCGTTTAGCCCGTGCCGCTCCCTGAACGCCTCACTCTCTGCTCTCACGCGGGCGAGCAAGTTTTGAAATTCGGGCGTGTCACGAATGCCGTCCAGAAACGGGTCGTTCTCGTACATCGTGTAGTTGTAGTAACCAATTTCGACCGACTTCTTGAGCAATTCGATGCATTTCGCGGGCGCGCGGTTAAAACAGTACAGCGCCCCGGCGAAGTACCAGCCTTCCGCGTCGATCAGGTTTGCCTGTTCCCATTTCCGCGCCGATTCCTGTCCCTGCTCAAAGTCGCCGTTTAGTCCTGAAAGCACGCCGTGTGCCCAGAGACCCATAACTCCGTTCGGGTCGAGTTGGACGGCGCTTTGAAGAAGGACGCGCGCCTCTTCGAGCCTGCCTTGTCGCCGCAGGACTTCCCCTCTCCATGCCTCATCAATCCCCGGAAGCCGGCTCAGCCGGAAGGCATTCTCCATGGCCGCGTAATCCTGTATCGTGATGAACGTCCAGGCTGCTGACCGAAACTTCGGATTCGTGGAATCGGCCGCAAGGGCCCAGCGCATCTCCCTGACCGATTCATCGATCAACCCGGCATACCTAAGCACGTAACCCCGCGCAAAGTGGGCCTCCGGGTGATTGGGGTTGATATCCAGCACTCTTTGGACGGCTACATAGGCGAGATCAAGCTCTCCCGCATCGGTATAGAGCAACGTCGCGTTTGAGAGGGCGCTCAACATATCCGGATTCAGATCGAGTGCCTTTTCGAAACAGGCCTTTGCCCGCATTGAAACGGCTTGACCACCCATATCCCAGTATCCCTGAACCCGCAGCCTGACACCGAGCTCGTTCCATGCCGGTGCAAACGTGGAGTCGAGTGCAACTGTCTGCTCGAGGAGGTCGATCGCCAGCTGGTTACCCTGCTTGTCCTCCCGATATGACAAAGCACGCAGAAAGTACTCGTATGCAACGGGATCCGAGGGAACGTCCGCCCTCATTCGGCTGCGCTCGACCTCCGAAAACTGGATCTCGAGCCGCCTGAGCAGCCTTTCTGCAACGATATCCTGCATGCCGAACACGTCGCGGTACTCCAGGTCGATCGGCTCTCGCCAGATCATCTCTCGGCTGTCTACGTCGACGAGCTCCACCGTCAGCCGCATTTGGTCGCCCTGCTGGAGGTAATTGCCGGCCATCACGTAGTCGACGCCGAGCGACGTTCCCGCCTGCTGGACGTCGTAGTCGCCATCCTGGTACTGCCGAACGGAACTGGCGGGACGGACGGTCAGGTTCTCTACGTACGTCAGCGAACCGATCACCTGGTCGGCCAGTGCGTATCCGAGAAAATCTGTTTCGGGATCCCGGCGGAGATTCGAAAAAGGCAGCACCGCCAGCGTCGAACGATGAGCTGCAGCCGCCTCCGGGGCAACGGCGGTCTCCGCGTCGTACCTCGGCGTCGGCAGCCCGATTATGAGATACGCGACCACTGCGATCAGCAGAACGGCGACACCCACCCACGCCGATTTGCCCAGCAGGAAGGAGGGTCTCTCGGGAGGGGCCGGCCCTCGTTCAGGCGCCTGCAAAGAGAACGCCGTCACGAGCTCGCCCGCCGACTGGAAACGATCGGCAGGATCCTTCGAGAGCAGCCTGACGACGATGTCGGAAATCGTCGATGGGATGTCCTGAACCTGCCTCGTGAGCGGAGCCGGTTCCTCGTTCAAGATACCATAGATGACGGCCTGGTCGTAGTCGCCTTCGAACGGCCTGGACCCCGTAAGCATCTCATACATCAGCACGCCGACCGCCCACAGGTCGCTTCGGGCATCGGTTTCTCGACCCTGTGCCTGCTCCGGACTCATGTAGGCGACGGTGCCGATCGTAGAACCGGTGGTCGTAATCCCGGCGCCGGCCCCGAGTTTCGCGATACCGAAGTCGAGAATCTTGACCTCGTCCCGGTCGGTCACCATGATATTGGCGGGCTTGACGTCGCGATGCACGATGCCCGCCTCATGGGCTCTGCCGAGTCCCTGTGCCACCTGGACGGCGATGCGGACGGCCTGATCGTTAGACACGGGTCCTTGCTGCAGCCGGTACTTAAGCGTCTCCCCACCGTAAAACGGCATGGAGATGAACAACCGCCCATCATCCGCCTGACCTATTTCGTAGATGGTGCAGATGTTGGCATGGTCGAGCGCGGATGCCGCCTTCGCCTCCTGAATGAATCGCGCATTCGCGGTCGGATCGGCGCTGAGGTGCGGAGGTAGAAACTTGAGTGCTACGAAGCGGTCGAGCCTGGTGTCGCGCGCCTTGTACACGATGCCCATGCCGCCCTGCCCGAGCTGCTCGAGGATCTCGTAGTGGGCGACGCGGTTTCCGATCATAAAAGTTCGGGGTTCGACGTTCGAGGTTCGAAGTGGCGACTTCAAGGCGGTCTCTCAGGAGACCGGTAGAGTGTACATGGAATGGAGCGACTCTGCGATCCTACGGTGCGGCAGGATAACGGATCCCGGGGGGAACGTCGAACGTCGAACGTCAAACGTCGAACGTTCGTCTGGTGCTTCTGGTTTACCGCTTCTTCAACGATGCGTCCGGCTAACGGTCAGCGTACGTTTATCGTTTATCGTTCAGCGTTTATCGTTTCGTTCAGCGTTTGGCGTTTGGTCAGTAGAAGAGCCAGACCAATGCTTCCGAGCACGGTTTCAACCGTGTGAGGTTGTTTCCACCAGAGTGAAAGGAAACCGTTGAAACGGTTACCGGACGTTATTGCCGATCCTTGGCAGGTACCCTTCTCGCCAAGTGTCCCGTACCCGCTGACTCTTGAGGCGCCCCCTCGAGGGCAGGGTGCGTTTAGCGTTTATCGTTCAGCGTTTTTCGAATCTCATCCAGCTCCTTCTCCGTCAGGTCCGGCGAGAAGTTCGCGATCCGATCGACCACATCCGAAGTCCCGAGGTATTCACTCGCACAGGTCGCGTGGATGTATCCGGACGGATTGAATTGGCCCTCTTCAAAGAAGACCAGTCGGATCCTCCAGATGTCTTTCTCGATGAGCTCTCTACAGCTCCGACACGCCGCACGGCCGGTCGGAGCGCGTTCCGCGCCGTCGATTCGTGGGAGCCGGCGATGTTCGATGCCCTCCTCGGCCAGCTTCCGAAGCCTCTTGCGGTCAGAGCCGCTTCCCTTGAATCGCTCATCCAGCATCGTCTCCAGGAAGACTTCCGGCCGTTTCATGGCAGCGCACGGTAGGTGAAACCAGTGCGTCATCTCCGTCCCTTCCGCGAACGGGTTCGGAAGGCGCTCGCCGAATCGCAGCTCGTCCGTTGCGATGACACGGCCGCAGCCGCGACATTTGGCGCGCGCGCTAGCCGCCGGCTCGATGGTATGATTCATTCGCACTCAACGTTCGATGCACCCAAGTCCTTAACCCCGCACGGTTCATGGTGCATTGGGCATCGTGCACCCACCCTGCGGAGTCGCTGCAGGCCCTGCACCATGCACCATGCACCATGCACCATGCACGAGCTAAAAAGTACGATGACGGCCGCGGCCCAGCGTGAAAAAGTCGCGACGTCTGTCACTGTTCTACTATTTTCGGTCGGACCAGGTAGGCAGCCCACACGATGAGCCCATGCTGACTCTTTCAAACGACCAGATAACGGTCTCGATTCTGGATCCGAACTCCTCGGAGGATCGGATGCGTTTCGGCACGCGATTCTGTACCGGCGGGTACATCTTTCAGGTATCCGATCGACGGCTCGGCGATCTGCTTTCGGGTCCGACGTATCCCGACAGCTTCAACGCCTTCGACGGCCAGGGCATTCCGGATGCATTTCATCGCTCCCCGCTACGTGATCCCGCGGCCTACAACCGGGCGGTGATCGTCGGTATCGGACTCTGTGACTTGGCAGCGAATCGGGTCGTCGAACCCGGCGTATGGGATGTCCACATCGCCGACCGAACCGTCGCATTTCGTACGCACCATTTCCTCGGGCCCTATGCGTTGGACCTGGCGCGCATCATCAATTTGGAGGGCCGGTCGGTACGTTCAACGACATCCGTGAAGAATACCGGTCAGGCGCCATTTGCGGTGACCTGGTTTCCGCACCCTTTCTTTCCGCAGCCGGGGGGAGACGAGTTGTGCCGGTTGAGCATTCCGTTCGCAATGCGGGAGAACGCCGGCTACGAGACGGCGACGAGCGGGTTTATCTCACGCAAGAACTGGCCCTGGACGACCGATCACTACCTGGCGCTCGACCATGACGCCCACTGCCCTCTGACAGTGCTGCAGCGGCATCCGAAAGTGGGCCTCGTGGCCGCAACGTTCGGATACGTACCTCGTTTCTTCCCTATCTGGGGAAACACGAGGACATTCTCGTTCGAGCCGTTTTTCGAGAACACCATCGCGCCGGGCCAGGAGCTGGTGTGGTGGATGGTGTATGATTTTTAGGTCTGAGGTCGAACGTCAAACGTCAAGCGTCGAACGGCCTGCCCCGAACGAGCGAGGGCGCATCGGGTGAAGCGCACCGGGCTGACGCGAGCGAGGAGGGGTCAAACGTCAAACCTCAGCGGGTTTATCGGCGAAAGCACGTATCAACCGCCTGTACCATCGGACGGGGCGACAGAAAAGCAGGTTGAACGCGGCGCTGCGGCCGCATATCTCCTTCACGATATTTTGCCTCGCATACTTTCGGGTAAGACGTCTGGCCTCCTCCAACCAGGGATCCTGAACAGCATTGGCTTCGGCATGGACACATACCTCTTCCCAATAGGTCAGCAGCGTAGGTCGCTCCAATGTCAGCCCTCTGACTGCTTTGGCGAGGTCTGTGGGTTCATGCAGACATTCTGGGACCTCAAGACCGTTTGCCCTGAAGCTCGCCATCGTCCGCACGCACTTCTCACACATTCCGCAATTTCTATCGTTCAGTCCCCCTCTCCAGCAGACACGAAGATGCCTGACGCCATCCGGCCAGCCTGCAATTGCTGCGACCTTCTGCGTTCGATCATGGGTGCATCCGTCCGTCATCATCCGAAACTCGCCTGAACCCAACAGATGGTCTGTGAGCATCGTCGAACCCCAGGCAATCCGCGGATTCGCATAGTTTCGTTCTCCGCCGATCAGCCCAGTGCCCGCTTCGAGCTTGAAATTCACCAGAAGGCCGGCCAGCGCCAGGCCATACGTGTGCTCCCAGCGGACTCGCGGCACGTCCCGGCAGTTCGTCACCGGGGCGAGCAGCTTGACCCCGATGCCGGCAAGTGCCTCCGAATATCGTCGATAGTTTGTGTTGAAGGCCTGCTCGTCTGCCCGCGGAATGTCGAAGCCGTGAACGAATACGCCGAATTTTAGGCCTTGCGTCCGGTGACCGACTAGCCCTCGTGCGTGTCGCCAGAGGGTGAACATCCCATCCACGCCACCAGAAAATGCACAGACCGCACCCTCGACAGGTCTTCTGTCTTCGCGAACCACGTCGACGTCAATCGGTACGGTCTGGTACTTGTCGGGCATCCAGACATGCCATGCCCCTTGGAATTCATCGAGGTTGCTTAAAAGATCCGCCGAGATCGAACCCGAGATCGAGACGGCCCTCCCTTCGCTCATTGCATCCATGAGCATCGTCAGAAGATAGCCGTCGCAGTCGGTGTCGTCGGGATACACCAAACCGGCCGGAAGTGCGAACCAAAGAATGGACTCCTCGGCAGCCCCGGCTCCATCTCGGCGTATGATCCTACATGCCCGCCGAACCGTCGATCCGTTCGTTTCGGACGGCAGAGGCTCGATGTGGAGCGTCCTCTTCATGCGGCTCAGGTTTGATATTCGAACCCCGGAAGTTCGGCGTTAATATCACCAGCGCGCAATCCTGCCGGGATGACACCGCTCTGGATCTCCGGTCTCGTATCGCAGCTCTCGACCGTTCGGATGATGAATGCGGGCGCGCGTCGTTCTCTTTACGTAATCTATTAGGAAGATCGGAGCTCAATCGTCTAGGGTTATTCGATCCCACTACGTTGCCTGGATCCTGACTTTCACCGGGATGACTGACGAAGGGGACGTCCATCTGCCATCTGCCATGCTCCGCAGCTACCTCAAAGTCGCCCTCCGCAACCTGCTCAGGAACAGGACCCACTCGCTGATCAACATCATGGGTCTCGCGGTCGGTCTGGCGAGCTGCATGTTCATCGCGCTGTTCATCCGAAGCGAGCTGGGCTACGACGCATTCCACGAGAAGGGTGATCGGATTTACCGCGTCACGCACGACGAGCGCGGGCGCGTCGAACATGGCCGGTACATGGCCACTGTCGGACCGCAAGTGGCCCCGACGCTGGCGGCCGAGTACCCCGAAATCGAGAGCGGCGTGCGTTTCCGGTTCACGACTCGCCGGCAGGATGTGTCTGCGGATCTTCCGTTCAGCTTCACGATCCTCGACGACAATATCGAGCAGCTTTACGCGGCCGACCGCAGGTTCTCTCGGCTGATATCCGCCTTCTGCTTCCTTACGATCATTGTGGCGTGCCTGGGTCTGTACGGGCTCATCGCTTCGCTTACGGCCCAGCGTGTTCAGGAGATCGGGATTCGGAAGGTGCTCAGCGCGTCGGTTTCGAGCATCCTTGCGTTGCTTTCCCGCCAGCTCCTGCTGCTCGTCGTTGCGGCGAACGTCGTCGCGTGGCCCCTGGCGTATCTCTTCGCGAATCGCTGGTTGGAAGACTTCGCGTATCGCATCAGCGTTAGCCCGTGGACGTTCGCAGCCGCCGGTGTCGTCGCGATCGCCGTGGCCGCGTTGACGATGTGGATGCAAACGTATCGGGCGGCGACGAGTAATCCGGTGGATGTGATTCGGGCGTAGCGCCTACGGCGCGTTCCACGTGCCAGGTTCCAGGTTCCAGGACGACTCCCGATGAGGGAGCCTGCGCCGAGCGACTGAGAACGTACATCGATAAGGTGACGACCCGGTTCGAGCGACGAGGGGTCATCCCGGGCTCGACCCGGCCGTCATCCCGGACTTGATCCGGGATCCAGAGGTATCGTAACACTGGATTCCGGCCCGCCTCCGCGTTACATCATTCAATGACCGAAACGGTCGAAGCGTTTCTGGAGAACCGCCCAAGCGTTTGTCTCGCCGCTGGGTGCGACGGCGTTAGAGGCAGTGCCTGGCACTTATAGCCAGTCACTTCCCATGGCAACGTCGCGGGTCAATCCCGCGCAAACTCTCTCCACTATTGCCGGGCCCCGACAACCGGGCGTAGAGTCGGTGCTGTCTCGAGCCCATCACTCTCCACTTGGCGGCCTACCAGAATGAAATCGCCGATCTGCACGATCGATGGGCGGCGCTGGGGCTCGTTTGGCGCAATAGCCGATCGGATCCAGGGGGCGCCGACGCAAGCACCCGATTTCTGCCCTTGACGGTCGCGGTCGAGGGTCGTTTAATACCGAGTGTTACCAGCCGTCCACCACCATAGATAAGCGATGGTTTCAAGGCTGCGAAGTAATCTGTGGATTGTCTCGGCTCTGCTGCTGTTCGTGGCAGCCTGCAACGATGGTCCAGTCGGGCTGGAGGAAATCGGCGATTTGATCGACGATATTCTCGAGGAACGGGAGATCCGTCCGCCCGACCCGGTTGCCGGGAAGGCAGCGTTTGAAGCCTCCTGTGCGGCCTGCCACGCATCAGGTGACGCTTTCGACTTGGCCTACTTCTCGTTCTCCGACTTCGACATCGTCAGGCGCGGCGTGGCGCACGTCGACACCTCCACGGCCGAAGATATCGTTGCTTTTGTGAGATCACACGAGGTCAACGGCGTAGCCAGGGAGACGCCGCCGTTCCAACCGGGCGAGCGCCTCCTGGTAGGCGACCGATCATTCTGGCGCGGGCTTTTTGGAACCGACGCCTGGCCGGGGACGCTGACGGTTGAGGATCTTCGGGCGATCGATCCGAGGGAGGTATCCGCACCGATCAGGCTGCCCACTTGGTCATCCGAATTGAACGAACTGGACTGGATGCCGGAAATGCCCCTGCCCGCCGATCTGCTGACTCTGGAATCGGGCGCCCTGGCTTCGGCCATTGAGACCTATCGTGGAGGTTGGGCCGAATACAACCTTATCGCGGCGCTGACCACGTTTCGCCGATTGACCACGGGTCCCGGTGCACTTTGTGAAGGCGAAGCAGCCGTCCACACATACCCAACCGAGTGCTTCGAGGCTCGGCGATGGATCTCGAGCCTCGCCGCCATACATTATCTGCGCGTTGGATCGACAGGACCGTTGCCTTTCGAGGTCGCGCAGGCGTTCTGGGATACGGGCGAGGCGGCCGTGAGCATTTGGGCGCGACTCGACCGCACTCACAATCCCCGACTTACCGCAGCCTTGTGGCTCTATCTCGGGTTCATCGCTGCGCCAGAAGGGTTTTCGGAGCGGGCAGGCTATCTTGGCCAACACCTTCAAACGCTTGGATACCCGCGGCTCGCGACGTTCACCGCACTGAGAAGGATGGTTGGAAACGGACCGGCCCACCTGGAGGCCGATCAGAGATTTTGGGATGCCTTCCTGGCCATTTCGCGGGCCCCCAACGATCTGGCGATGCACGTGGCGCGCTTCGCCTACAC
This sequence comes from Rhodothermales bacterium, assembly GCA_035512315.1. Taxonomy (GTDB): domain Bacteria; phylum Bacteroidota; class Rhodothermia; order Rhodothermales; family DATKEJ01; genus DATKEJ01. The sequence continues at coordinate 25,834 of DATKEJ010000112.1, forward strand.
ATATCTACGGGACGGACTCGTGACAGGCTCGCCGGCTCAAGATCCCGCTTTCGCGAGGCAACTGGTGCAGCAGGGTTGGTCACTCCTGGTGAGCAAGGGAGCGACGGGCGCGGACACCGCGCTAGACGCGGAGGTGATGGTGCTTAGGGATGAGTTGAGCGAACTGCTCCACTAGGCATTCGGCGGCTGAAGCCTTCAACGAGTCCTTCTGGCTCCGCCACGACCAGCGGTACATCACGACCGTCGACGCCGCTGGCATCGCGCGGGCGGCGATTATTCAAGAGCCTGTATCAAATGGTCGTTGCACTTCAGGCGGAGGTGGCGACGTTAAGGCGTGAGAGCCGAGTGGTGAATTAGTGAGCCTTCTCCTGAAGTGTGGCGTTTGTTGGTTGGCAAGCCGTACCGTTGGTCCTACATTGCGTTACCTTTCCCCGCGGTAGCGCCATTTCGTCACCGGAAGCGCGGCGAGTCGCTCGAGGACGTCGACCTTGTCGATCTCCTCGAACCGAGTAGTCGTTCCAGACGAAGGTGCCGTCGTGGACAGCCTTGGCGTGGTAGCCCGCGGCAAAACTGGTAACACCGCGGGCGCTGTTTTTGGCGCCTCCCGGGACCGTGGCAAAATCGCCCCTGGCCGTATTACCTGCTCCGCCACCGATCGTGGCCCCGAGGCCGGCGCCGGCACTGTAGTATGTGCCGCTGACCGAATTGCGGCTTCCGCCACCGATCGTGGCATAGTTGCTGGCAGCCGTGTTACCAAATCCGCCGCCGATCGTGGCCGAGTTGCCGCTGGCCGTGTTACCTGCTCCGCCGCCGACCGTCCCCCAGCCCTGGTCGTCGCGTTGCAGACGGAAGTGGCTGCCTTGAAGGCGGAGCGGTGAATCGTCTTAACGTCTGAACGTCCCTTGCCGTATCGGCTGGGGTGGCAGCTTCACTTCGAAGTGACCCCCGGCTGCGTATCACGCTGTGGCAGCTTTCCCCCGAGGTGACCTCCCTCGGCTGAGCGCCCCTCTAAAGTCTGTCCTCTACGAAATCGGTATTGCGCTCAGCCGCCCCCTCGGGAGGGGGACCACGTCCGAGGGTGACCAACCGCTTGGTACTTGGTACTTTGCGCCAATCACCTCCGCGGCCTTTGCGTTCTCAGCGTGAGAAAATCTTCTTCCTTAGCGTCTTGGCATTCTTTGCGGCCTGCGGCATACGCCGCTGACTGCGGTTGTGACGCGCCCGTCGCCGCCGTCGCCGCCGTCGCCGCACCGTCTGCTCGACAAGAAAATCGATGGCCGGGCTGTAGTCGCAAACAGATCTGAGAAATTTCCTGCGACGATACTTCCGCGTGATGCGCTGGGCCTCATGCAGCCAC
>DATKEJ010000113.1:0-10725 GCA_035512315.1 Rhodothermales bacterium
GTCGACATAATCGGTCATTCCAGGAGCCCAGGTGACTTCGCCGGCCCGGCCCGGAGACGTGCCGGTGATCGTTACGTCCACGCAGTTATCGTTGAAGACCAGTCCGCCGACTTCTGCCGAATACCAGTAGGTCTCGTCGTCCCAGTTCCAACCGACGCCGAGCCCGACGTCATCGAAGACGTCGTCGTCTCCGATGATGTCTCCGTTGATCCGCGCAATGCCGTGGTCCCGAAGCGAGTCGGCCCAATCCCTGAATGTCGCGGTCAAGTCGCCGTCATTGTAGCGTCCGCCGATCGTCGGATCGCCTGATCCGCGCACCACGAGGTGGCCGTAAAGGACAGAGTCCACTACCCGTCCAAATGCGTACAGGCGCGTCTCGTAGGTGAAGCCGGGCCCCAGCTGACTCAGCGCGGCGGCCGAGGTGTAGAGCTTCATGTTGGATGCGGGGACGAAGCTCTTTCGAGCGTTACGTTCGTAGAGGACTTCGCCGCTCACGAGGTTCACCACCTGAACGCCCCAGGTCGCGTTCTCGAATTGCGGCACGTCGAGCAGACGGTCGACGGAGGTTTGGAGACCCTCGGGCGACTGCGCGAAAGTCTGGGCGGAAAGGGGGATGTGTGTTGACGCGATTGCGACAGCGGCGAGGAGTGTGACGGAGCCAGAGCACGAACGAGCCATGATCTACGGATTCCTCTGCAGCAAATCCCCCAACTCCTCATCCGGTGTTCTCAGCAGCACGAACGCGTGCTTCGCCGACCCGATGGGCGTGGCGGGCGTCAGGAAGATCTCGAGCAGGTTTTCGCCGGTGCGCACCGCGACGGAATCCACCGTGCCGATGGGGATACCGCTCGGAAAAATGGAGCTCCCGGACGTGACGACGAGCTGGCCTTTCCGTACGGGCTCGGTCCGAACGACGTAGTCGAGGAGGAGACGGTCCAGCTGCGTGCCGTCCCACCGCACGATGCCGAACGTCTGAAGCGGCTGGATCAGCCCGGGCACGCGGAAGTCGGTATTGAGGTAGCTCTGAACGAGCGAATAATTCTCGCCGGGCTGCACCACCTTGCCGATCACGCCGTGGTCGTCGACGACCGCCATGTCGGATGCGAGCCCGTCGGATTCCCCGGCGTCGATGATCAGGAAGTTTTTCTGCCGGTGGACGTCTCGCGCCACGATCCTCACGGCGAGCGACGGTACGTCCAGCGTGTCCCTGAGCGCGAGCAGGCCGCGGAGTCTCTCGTTTTCAAGCTGGGCGTCGCGCAATCTCGCGAGTTGGCTTGACATAACGATGTTGTGCTCGCGCAGCGTCTCGTTTTCCTCCTGGGCGCGCATGAAAGCGCCGATGCGGGAGAATTGTGATTCCAGGCCGGAAACGGTCTGGAGCGAGACGGCGCGAAGGCTTCTCGTGACGGTCACGTTCTTGTTGATCATGATCGCCATCGAAACCAGGAGGAGGAGGGCGAGAACAGCCCAGTCGCGTATGCGGGCTGAGGGGCTCATGGTTCAGGTTCAGTCGTCCCGACGATCGTCGTCATCCCGACGAAGGAGGGATTCCTTACTCTGTTCGGGATGACAGTGGACGGGACGACAGTTCATGATAGCACCTTGTTATAGTACTCCAGGTTCTCGAGGATGGCGCCGGTTCCGCGCGCGACGGCCGTGAGCGGATCCTCGGCGACGTAGACGGGGAGCTCCACGCGCGAGCGCAGCAGTTCGTCCAGGCCTTTCAGCAGGGCGCCGCCGCCGGTCAGCATGATGCCGCGCTCGAGCACGTCGCCGCCGAGCTCCGGCGGAGTGCGCTCCAGCGCCCGCATGACCGCTGCGATAATCTGGGATACGGCGTACGTCAACGCCTCTCTGACGTCCTCGGAAGAGACGGTACGAACTCTCGGGATGCCCGTCACGAGGTCCCGTCCCCGTACGGAGAGCTCGAGCTCGGGATCCAGCTCGATCGCGCTGCCGATTTCCTTTTTGATGAGCTCCGCCGTGCGCTCGCCGATCAGCAGGTTATGGTTCTTTCGGAACGCTTGGACGATCGCAGCATCCAGCTCGTCGCCACCGACGCGGATGGATTCGTCGACGACGATCCCCGAAAGCGCGATGACCGCGATTTCGGTCGTTCCGCCGCCGATGTCGACGACCATGTTTCCGACCGGCTCCATCACGTCGAGTCCGATGCCGATGGCGGCCGCCATCGGCTCCTCGACGAGATACACCTGCTTGGCGCCGGCGTGCTCAGCCGAGTCGCGCACGGCGCGCTTCTCGACTTCCGTAATCCCGCTCGGCACGCAGATGACCATCCGGCGGATCGAAGTGTACCAGTTCTTCTGGATCTTCCGGATCAGCCCCCGGATGAGCATTTCGGCGCTCTCGAAATCCGCAATGACGCCGTCCTTGAGCGGGCGAATTGTTATGATTTCTTTGTGGGTGCGCTCGTGCATCATGAGCGCATTCATGCCGATCTCGACTACATGACGAGGATTGGATCTCTCCACGGCGATGATGCTCGGCTCATTGAGCACGATCCCTTTGTCTCGGATATAGATCAGCGTGTTGGCCGTTCCGAGGTCGATCGCCACATCGTTGCTAAAAACGTCAAAAATCGGCATCCGAAAGATGGTGTTTAAAAGAGGTGCACCCCGCGCGGCCCCCCGCTTATCACGTACAATTCCGCTTCACAGTGCCCCGCAATCCGCGACCGGAAAGGGCTGGCGCAATATAAGCGTGCAAACTGTTTGTACGACAGAACTTGTCACAATATTTCGTGCGGCGCCCACGGCGACCTCAATCAGTGCTTGAAGTGCCGTCTGCCGGTGAAAACCATGGCGACACCGTGTTCATCGGCCGCCGCGATGACCTCATTGTCTCGGACCGATCCCCCGGGTTGAATTGCGGCGGTCGCTCCGGCCGCTGCAGCGGCCAGGAGACCGTCGGAAAACGGGAAGAAAGCGTCGGATGCGACCACGCAACCGTCGAAGGAAAGCTCCGACTTCCGACCTTTAGACACGGCGATCTCGGACGCGTCGATGCGGCTCATCTGACCCGCTCCGACGCCGATGGTCGCCCGGTTCCTTGCGTAGACGATGGCGTTGCTCTTCACGTGCTTGGCGACGCGCCACGAAAACAGCAGATCGGCCCACTCATCCTGCGTCGGTTGCCGCCTGGTGACGACCTGATAGTCCGCTGGGAGGGGAGTGCCGTCATCCCGACGACCGTTGTCATCCCGACGAAGGAGGGATCCCTCACGACAGTAATCCCGTTCCTGGACGAGGAGGCCTCCCATGGCGGATCGGCACTCCAGCCGATCATGCACCCCGCCCGCAATGCGCCGGATCAACCGGCGATTCTTCTTGGCCGTCAGGAAGTCGAGCACGCCTTCCTCGAACTCCGGCGCGATGATGAGCTCAGTAAATATCGCGTCGACTGCCTCGGCCGTTTCCATGTCGAGCGGCCTGTTGACGGCCACGATGCCTCCAAACGGCGACATTGTGTCGGTGGCAAACGCCGCGGAGTAGGCGTCCGCGAGAGTCGCCGCGGTCGCTACACCGCAGGGATTCGTGTGCTTCAGGATGACGACGGTCGGGTCGTCCCCGTCGAATTCCTCGATCAGCCCGAAGGCACCGCTCAGGTCAAGGATGTTGTTGTACGACAGTTCTCTGCCGTGGAGCTTCTCGAAGTGTCGCTCGGGATGTCCATAGTAGGCTGCCCGCTGGTGCGGGTTTTCGCCATAGCGCAGCTCCTGGGCGAGAGGTTGGGCGATCGTGAACGTCTCGGGCCACTCCGCTTGTATGTCCGTCATCCCGGACCCGGCGTCGCCCGCCTCCGCTTCGCTCCGGCGCGTTATGCCGGGGGAGACCTCGATCCGGGATCCAGTCCCTTGCCCTTCGAAAAACGACGAAATTGCCGCCTCATACCGGGCGGTCACGGCGAAGGCGCGCGCCGCGAGGCTTTTACGGGTGGCCATTGAGATTTTTCCGTCGTTCTCGGCCAGCTCCTCCGCAACCCAATCGTATTCGTCCGGGGATACCACGACGGCTGTCGAGAAGTAATTCTTGGCGGCCGCCCGGATCATGCATGGCCCTCCGATGTCGACGTTCTCCATCGCGACGGCCTCGGTGACGCCGGCTTCCGCGACCGCCTGTTCGAACGGATACAGATTGACGACGATGAGGTCGATCGGCTCGATTTTCTGGGATGCGAGCTGGGCCAGGTCCTCTCGGTCGTTGCGCCTGGCGAGGATGCCTGCATGGATGCGAGGATGGATCGTTTTTACGCGTCCGTCGAGCAGCTCGGGATACCCCGTGACTTCCGAAACGTCGGTGACGGGGAGTCCGGCTTCGCGCAGCGCTTTGGCCGTTCCGCCTGTCGACAGCAACTCGACGCCGAGGCTGGAGAGGATGCGTCCCAGCGGCACGATGCCGGTTTTATCGAAGACGGAGAGGAGGGCGCGGCGGACGGGTTGGAGGTCGAGGGGAGGCGGGAGGTCTTTCGTTGAAATCATGAGATGATCGTTGGGCGAAGCGGGTGAGGTTTTGTACGGAGGAATTAACAGCAGACGGCAGACATCAGACAGCAGATGTTGAGTGAAGATTGGGAAGAGGTCCGGGGTGCGGCGTGCGGAGTGCGGCGAGGGTCCGTACCGTTCCGTAGGGGCAGGCCAGAGCCCAGACGGACGTATTTCGTCCACCATGACCGATGCGGCGTCGGCCTGCCCGGCGAAGGGCGTAGGGACATGCCGCCAGGCATGTCCGTGGGTGGGCGCAGTCGTCGCGCTCCATTAAGAAGGTCACGGTCGCTCCGGATTTATAGGTCCCTCTCCCGAATGAATTCGGGATCGGGATGACAAGGGGGCCTATATGAAGACGTCCATGAAGGAGGTTGACGCGGTGGCGGTTGACAAGCGGAAGGGAAACGATCAATGATGAATGGCGAGGTGGCGAAGGCATCCAAACACATTTCGCATGGTATCCTCGAAGAAGTGCGGGTTCTGGTCGTATCAGATTGCCCGGGCGGAGTTTCACTTGAATAACATCAGGCATTTGCACACCATACGGGGCAGATGGAGATGCATGTGAGGACGACGGCGGATTTGGGGTTAAGTCGAGGTGCGGGATATAAGGGAAGATGGAATACAGAACGAGGAACGGGCCTGGTTTGCTCCGTCTGTCGTGCGATCTAGGTTCTCATCGATATAGGCAGCATATAGAACGGATCGGGCCACGCCTTTCTCGAGTCTGGGACTCGCCGCTTCGGTCGTCTAGTCGTCAACGGGATGGGTTTCACCGGTCTCGTAGTCATAGTGGCCAATCTTACTTTGTCCGTGGATCTCGACAATCGCTGACACAGGTACCGTGATCGTCGCGTCATCGAACTTTTCACCCCGCTGCGATGCGTGGCGCCCCTTGTACCTGAGACCACCTTTCGGACTAAAGAAGACCCCCTCCACGTGGAACTCCTCATTGTCGCGTTTTATGTCCAAGCCGACCGATCCCGGCATGATTATGCGAGCACGTTCTTCCTCAGGCGCCCCTGCAGACTGGAGTTCTATGCGAATGCTCTTGGCCTGCCTCGATGCGTCGTCGGCGATCTTGTCCAGAGTCTTAAGAGTCTCAAGGTCAACATCAAACGACTCGTCATTCCGAGCGATCTCCTTTGCCATCTCAAGCGCTTTACAAAGTGTTTCCGCCTCCATAAGTCTGCTTGTCAAGCGGAGACTGCCATACGCGCTGTCGAAGATTGCCAGAAAGCGATCTCCTTCACTTATCTCCAGCGTTGCCCTCATCGCCCACTGTTTGTCGCTTCCGAAATTAATGTCCTGACGCTCGAATGGGACCTTGATGAGGAAAGCCTCGAATATGATCTCTGCCAGCAAGGCTCTATCGATTCTTGGTCTATTCAGCGACGGATGAGTTAGCACGACGCCTGAAGTAAAGTAGTTGCGCGTGAATCGGGCCATGTCGAAGTAGAGGCCGTGTTTTGGATCGAGCGGGTATTGCACCGAGAACTGGTTAGGACCGCGTCTTTCTGTGAAGCCTGCAATTGACTCACGAATCTGCAGGCTAGCTTCAACCAGTAGAAGGGGTCCGTGCTTAGCAGCACCGTAGACATTGCCCTCGGTGAAGTTGGGGAAAATCAACGTCGGTAACACAGAAGGTTTTGTCGTGTAGCGTCTTTCCGTGCGAACGTCAACCGTCCTGCTCCGCGTGTTCACGCGGACCACCCTATACGGGATTGTCTGGTAGTAGTAAACGGCTCCTGGATAGGCTTCTCGCATGAGTTGACTGTGCGAAAGAGATCCTAGATTCCGGCGGGCCGGCCCCTTCTGGTACATTACCTGAAAACTGACCTCGCAGTCTCGAAGCGGGAAAGTGTAGTTTGGATCGTCCCCCGCTTGGCCTTTCATTGCTTGGAATTCAACTCCGATTTCGCCAACCCGCTCTGCGTGACACAATTCGATAAACCCGTCAGGGAAGACAACCCTCGGCTCGAACGTTTCTGGCTCGGCACCAACGTGCCCTTGCGCCGCCTCATGCTCCCCTCCCTGCCGCGACATACAAAGGGCATGTATGTATTGAATCCGAGGATTCGTCAGGTACAGCGAGCTTTCAGCTAGTGGCATTTCAAGCAGGCGCTCAGGATGCCGGAATATGGCTGCAGTTCTTACCGAGCCGTCGTTGACAATCATCACAGTCCCAGGACTCCTGCGACCCACCCTGCCAACACGCTGGAAGTAACTAGTCGCTGAGCCGGGCAGACCGTACAGAATCGCGACCGTCAGGCGCGGGCTATCAACACCCATCTCGAGAGCGCTCGTGGATACTACTCCACTCAGTTCGCCTCGCGTCAGCTTTTCTTGGATGTAATTCCTGTCGGACTCCTCGTAGCCAGCTCGATAGGGGAAAATCTTCAAACTCTCCAAATAGTCGAGATCCATCTCCTCATCGTCGGAGTCTCGAGGAGCCCGAGCAATCATCGCGGCAAGGTGCTCTGTTTGCTTGCGGCTGTCCACAAAGGTTATGAATTGGGCAGAGGACTTTGCGACCAGCATCATGAGCGAAGTGAGCGCTGTTAAGGGGTCCTCCGTGTCTGGAGGCTCCAACATGTAAACCGTTCGGGATGCTTGATCGGACGAATCCTCGCTTGGTCCGATCACGTGAAATACTCCTCCAAGCAGCTTCTCAAGGTGCTCTAGAGAGTATTGAGAAGCTTCGAGAGCAGCTGGAACGAACCATGAAGCAGCTTGAAGCGGCCGCGCAAGAGGTTGCTGATTTGAAGAATGCCGACAACGAGTTAGCGATGCTTCGCGCTAGGAGGCGAGCGCTCGCGTCAGAACTATTTTCCATCGTGGAGACACAAATCTCAACTCTTGAGGATGCCTCCTCGACGTTGGCAAAGGGGAATCTGGCGGATCAGCCGGATTTCGACGAACTCGAGACAGCTGTTTGGCAAGCGTTTGACCTCCCGCACATGAGGGCGGCGCGGATCGAGGGCTTGGTTAATCGTGTCCGGGATGCCGACGACAAAGGTGCTAAATGGCAGGAGATCCAAGATGAAGCGTTGAAATTGCTAAAATGGAAGGAGGGTGCTCCAGAAGAGAAAGAGGAGCCACCTTCGACGCCTCTACTTGATGAGGCGCTGGGAAGTGACTTTATGAAGCGATTGTATGAATCAATTTCAACCGAGAGTGTCTCGGTGTTGCTGCGCGCAATTCTGAGGCCACGTGTGAATGTCTACCATATGCGAGATGGAGAGCCAATCGAGTTCAGAAAGGCGTCTCAGGGAGAGCAAGCAGCAACGCTTCTCAATATTTTGATGAATCAGTCACACGGTCCGCTGATAGTCGATCAACCCGAGGAGGATCTGGATAACAAGATCATTAATGAAATAGTAAAGACAATCCGAAATACGAAGGATGAGAGACAGCTCATCCTTGCAACTCACAATGCAAATATCGCTGTTAACGGAGACTCAGAGAACGTGATTGAGATGGTTTTGGGCAGGCAGGTTTCGGGTGGAGCAATCGATGAGGGAGACGTTCGAAGTGCCATCACTGAAATTATGGAGGGTGGCAAGGAGGCATTCGAACTCAGACGGAAGAAATACAACTTCTAGTGACGGTGTCGGTCTTGTGCCGGTGATTGTTTGGAGCTTTTCAATTAATGAAATCATGCCACTTTAAATGGCATGATGTATCCAATTGCGCCACATAAACCTGTTTATTTGGCATGATTTCGTATATTCGTGCCACATAAAGGCGATAATTGGCACGATTACTGACAATCTTGCCATAAGAATCACGAATCATGCCAAGTCGAATTTCAGCAGACGAGCTCGAAGTCATTCTCCATGTTGTGGGGCGATATCCCGAGGGTGCAGCGCCTGCCGATCTGATGGCGGCACCTGAACTCAACCTTACTCGCCGAACCCTCGCTCGACGACTGCAGCTTCTGCTCGAGGAGGGTCGGCTGACGCCAATCGGCGAGGGACGGGCACGACGATACGTCTTGCCAGAGCGCGATGCAGAAGTCTCGGAGGTCGCAACCACCGTCCCTACTCAGGTCGAGGACGACTGGCTCTCCCCCGAAGCCAAAGAGATCCGCGACAACATCACGAGATCCGTCAACGTTCGCACGCCTGTCAGCTACCAGGCCGACTTCCTGGAATCGTACGTCCCCAACGAAAGCGCATACCTGCCAAGTGATCTGAGACAACACCTCGGGAGAATCGGACAGGTCGGGCTCACCAACCTTCCAGCAGGTACCTACTTGCGGCAGATCCTGCACCGCCTCCTGATCGACCTGTCATGGAATTCCAGTCGACTCGAAGGGAATACCTACTCGCTCCTGGAGACGGAGCGTCTTTTGGAGCTCGGCGAAGCGGTGGAGGGGAAAGAGGCCGAAGAGGCCCAGATGATCCTCAATCACAAGGCCGCCATCGAAATGCTCGCCGAGCAGGCGGAAGAAATCGGCTTCAATAGGTACACGATCTTCAACCTCCACGCCTTGCTGTCTGACAACCTGCTCGCCGATCCGGCGGCCGGTGGCCGACTGCGCCGACGCGGGGTGGGCATTACCTGCTCTGTCTATCATCCACTTGAAGTACCTCAGTTGATTGATGAGTATTTCGACAAGATTCTTGAAAAGGCTTCGGTGATCGAAGACGCATTCGAACAAGCATTCTTCCTCATGGTCCATCTGCCATATCTTCAACCTTTTGAGGATGTTAACAAGCGAGTCTCTCGTTTGGCGGCGAACATAGCATTGGGGAAGCACAACCTGTGCCCGCTCTCGTTTATTGACGTCCGACAGGAAGACTACGTAGGCGCATTATTGGGTGTATACGAGCTCAATCGGATCGAGTATCTCCGGGATTTATTCGCCTGGGCCTACGAACGGTCGGCTGCACGATACACGGCCGTTCGCCAGTCACTCGGGGACCCTGATCCTTTTCGGCTGCGGTATCGCGCCAAAATCGGGTCGTTCGTTCGTGACGTGGTCCTCAACAGATTCGACAAGAGTGTTGCGGCAAGGTGGATTGCGACCGAGGCCGGTGGACAGATCCCTGAGGAGGATCGCGCAAAGTTTGTTCAGGTGGTTGAGGTGGAGCTAAGCAGCCTCCATGAAGGCAACATTGCCCGCTATCGACTTCGCCCGGGCGAATTTAACGACTGGATTAGAGACTGGCGATAGCCCATGCCCAAACCCGGCGAACACAAAACTGTCCAGTCCCGCATCCTCGAGTACGCCGGGGATGTGGGGTGGACTGTCGTGTCGCGGGAAGAGGCGGAACGACGGCGCGATTTTGATCCCTCTTCGCCCTCCGGGTTACGAGGGACAAGCCATGAGGCAGCTCCGAAGGGGCAGGCGCGGAATGCCTCGCTCTTTTTTGATGACCTCCTCGAAGCGAAAGTCCGGGAGTTCAATCCGCGATACAACGAGGCGAAAGGAGCGCTGCTCGGGAGGTTCCGGCACTTCCACGCCGACATCTTTGGCAACCGCGAATTCGTCGAACACCTCCGCAACCGCGGGTTCTTCGACCCGGAGGACAACCGCGAGCGCGATCTCATCCTGATCGATTACGACGATCTCACCCGCAACGACTACGAGGTCACCGAGGAGTTCGCCTTCCACAACGGGCACTACGGCTGCCGTGAGGACGTGGTTTTCCTTATCAACGGCGTCCCCGTGCTCGTGATCGAGTGCAAGAACGCCAATAAGGACGAGGCGATCGCGCTCGGTATCGACCAGATCCGCCGGTACCACCGCGAAACGCCCGAGCTGTTCGTCCCGGAGCAGCTTTTCACCGCCACCGACGCGATCGGATTCTCCTACGGCGTGACCTGGAATATCGTCCGGCGCAACATCTTCACGTGGAAGGACGACGAGATTGGCAGGCTCGAGACCAAGATCAAGAGCTTCTGCGCCATCCCGCAGGTGCTCGCGTTTCTGAAGGAGTACATCCTCTTCGCCGAAAAGGACGAGGAGCTGAACAAGTACATCCTGCGCCAGCACCAGGTATCCGGCGTCGAGCGGGTCGTTCGTCGCGCGCTCGACCCGTCCCGCACCCGCGGCCTCGTCTGGCACACGCAAGGCAGCGGCAAGACGTTCACGATGATCAAGGCCGCGGAAATGCTTTTCCGCGCGCCCGAGGCCGAGAAGCCGACCATCCTACTGATGATCGACCGCAACGAGCTGGAAGATCAGATGCTCAAGAATCTGGCTGCCGTCG
>DATKEJ010000114.1:0-8993 GCA_035512315.1 Rhodothermales bacterium
GAACTCGACAATCGATTGAAACCTTTCCTGCACGGCCGGCGGCACTAAAACCTCCACGCGCTGCTTGTGGCCTTGGGCGTCAAGCTTGAAAAATACGTATCTGTGTTTTCTTTTGTACGATGTTACGACGTAGTCAGTCACCTCACGCCACGCCAGCGCGACGTGTCGTCCACCGGATCTCGCGCCTATCCCCCAGTCGCTGACGATCGTTGACCCCGAGAGAAGGGCGCCGAGATACCAGCAGAGACCGCCGAAAACGTAGGCCCCTGCAAACGCCCAGCTGACGGCGAAAATCGGTCTGCCCCCAACGAGCGAGTAGGCAATCATAATAAGGACGCCCGCCAGGAACAGGGTAGGCCCGAGCGGGAGTCCGAACAGCTTGCCCGTAGGCCACGACATCCGGACGTCCTTGAATCGTGACCGGCGCAGAATACTGGCTCCCAGGAGCAGCAACGAGACTCCGACGAAAAGCACGACAAGCGCCACGCGCAGGTATTCGATCACGTTGAACAATGCGTACATCCCTGTCGAGGACTAAGAGGACTAAAGCGTTCGCGGGGTTGGCAAAGAATCAGGTGGCTGCCGGCGCCGCTTTCGCCGGCTTCCAGCGCGCTGCTACGAGCATCTCGGCGATAAGTAGTATCAACGCGATCGTCAGGAAGACGTTCCAGATTTCGACTCCGTTTCCTTCAAGTCGGATGCGTTCGGTAAGCGTTTCATCGGGTGACCCAAACCGCAGCGTCGACGCCGCGGCACCCGTCGTCTCCTCTATCCGATCTGATGCCTCAGAAACGTCCATGCGCTCGAGATTGCTCTCCAGTTCATCGGCATTGAGAGCGAATCGCTGGAGCAGACGCTCTCCGCCCATCACATCGTACGTGCCGGGCGTGCGCAGGGTGAACGGAAGGGTGAAAAAAGTGCCGCGCGCCGCAATCCGCTGCTCGGGGATCCACTCCCGGCCGGTCTGCGATACGATCTTGAGCCGGACGTCTGCGTGCTTCGAGGCAATTCGATGCGCCCCTCCGGCCCCCGACTGCATTCCGTCTCCCGACTGGTCGTCGGCTGAAGTCAGATAGTACATGGATCGAACCAGAAGTGGAACGAAAAGCCCCCGCACCGGCAAATCGGTCCACTCAGGCTCAGGGAGGAACGGCGCGATCAGGATGCGCCCGGCCGAGTGGCGCACTTCCTGCAGCATTGGATGGCCGGCCGACGTGTTGAGCAAAGTTTGCTCGTCGCCGCCGCCCGCCACGTAACGCACCATCTTTGTGACAGACGGTCGCTCGACGGTGCGGTCGGATTCGTCGGACTCAAACACCCCCCGAAAAAGTGGATGTTCGAGATCGAGCCTGCTGAGCGTTCCAAGCGTGGCGCCCGGAGGTGCAGTCGAAAGCCCCTCAAACACTCCGGCGCCGATCTGATCGAGGAATTCGCTATATCGACCTTCAGCCGCCTCCTCTCCGGCGAACAGGAATACACCGCCGCCCTCCTCGGCTAAGGACGTAAGCGCCGTAGCGAGTCCGGACGTGATTGCCCGGAGTCCGAGCAGCACAACGGCATCGTAGTCTGCTGAGAACGTGCCCGATACCGCCTCTTCCCCGATTTCATCCACGTTGAATAAGGCCCCGCCGTCTCTAAGCCGAGTCGAAAGTGCGAGGTTGAGATAGTCGGGGTTGCGGCCCGCTCCTCGAACGAGAAGAACTCGCCGCTCTTCCGGCACATGGAGCGTGAAGAACCGCTCGTCGTCATATTCGAAAGCATCCTCCTCCAGGACAACGCGTCCGGGCAGCCACCCGCGACTGCGCGGTAAGACGGAGAGCGACACCTCGGCGGCTTGACCGGGATCGAGCGTCACGGTCGACTGCGCCGCGCGTTCGTCTTCAAGGTAGACACTCAGTCCCCAGTTGCTGACTGACTGGGCGCCGAAATTCTGAACCTCGACAGCCAGCGTTACGGGCTGATCGACCTCGACGATACTCGAGACAATTCGCACCCTAGTTACCGAAACATTGTCTACCGACCGTGCGCCGATGGGCACGAGCACGACGGACGCGCCACCCTTCAGATCCACCGCCGCGGAATCGCTGAAATTCGTGCGCTGGAAATCCGACACGACGAAGATCCTGCGTGTCGCGTTCTGAGCTTCTGAGAGGGCCGATTGGGCGCTTCGAAGTGCGCCGGCCAAACCCGCTCGACCGTACGCAGGCGTGATCTCAGACAGCCGCGCGCCAGCGAGTGCGGGTCGGCTCAAGGGGTGCGGCAGACCGTCATCCACGAGCGGCACGATGGCAAACTCGCCGGTAGTGCCCATCTCCCCGGCGAGGTTCAGGACGAAGTCGGAGGCCTGCGAGAAATATGAGCCCCTCTGATCTCGCAGTTCCATGGACATGGAGTTGTCGAGCACGACGACTACGGACGCGTTCTCGGGAGTCAGGCCCGCGATCGCGGGAGACTTGATGGAAGGCCGGGCAAACGCTAGCACCAGCGAGGCCACGGCGAGCGTACGCAGAACGAGCAGAAGCCATTGCTTGATGCGCAGGCGGCGAATCGTCTGCTGTCGAAGTTCCTCCAGGAAAGCGAGCGAGCTGAAATCTATGTGGCGCGGTTTCCTCATGTTGATCAAGTGAATGATCAACGGAATGGCCGCCGTCGCAAGAGCGATGAGGACGAGCGGGTTGAGGAAAGTCACGATAAACGATAAACGATGAACGATGAACGATGAACGACAACCGGAGTTCGCGGTTCTAGTCAAGTCGCTCGCGGCCCGATTAGAAAACTCGAACGGCCGCCGGTGGTATAACGGGAATTCGCGAGCCTTCAATGTTCGACGTTCGACGAAGATCAAGCGACCGGGAGGCTCGTCGACTTGCAAACTTGTAGACTTGCAGATCCATGTTCGACGTTCGACGTTCGACGTTCGACGTTCGACGTTCGACGTTCGACGTTGTAGACTTGTAGACTTGTAGACTTTCCTTGCCGAAACAAGAATCTGAAACGCTTCCGGCGAAGGGCTGGCTCCGCATCCGCGGGGCTCGCCAGAACAACCTGAAGAACATCGATCTCGACCTCCCGAGACGGAACCTGATCGTCTTCTGCGGACCGTCGGGATCCGGGAAATCCTCTCTCGCTTTCGATACCATCTACGCGGAAGGCCAGCGGCGTTATGTCGAGAGCCTCAGTGCCTATGCCCGCCAGTTCCTCGAGCGGATGGACAAGCCCGACGTCGACTACATAACAGGGCTTTCGCCGGCGATCGCGATCGAACAGAGGCAAGCGCCGCGCAATCCGAGGTCGACCGTCGCGACCCAGACAGAGCTATACGATCATCTCAGGCTGCTATTTGGACGAATCGGCCGAACGATCTCTCCGATCAGCGGTGAGGAAGTGAGAAAAGACTCGCCTCGGTCGGTTGCCGAGGATCTCGAATCGCGACTCGGAGATGGAGAGCGCTTCTTCGTCTGCACACCCTTTCCGGCGCACAAGGGCCGATCGAAAGCCGAGGAGCTCAAGGCACTGGCAAAGAGGGGCTTCAACCGGCTCGTCGTCCTGCCGACCGAGAAGCAGGCCGAGTCGGGAAAAACCGCATCCGTTATCGACCTCGTCGAGGACGCCGCCTCTGCGCAGCGGGTTGCTCCTGCCCGGCTGCTCATCCTTGTGGATCGGCTCATCAATCACAAGGATGACGAGGAGAGTGTCTCCAGGTTTGCCGACTCGGTCGAGATGGCGTTCCGCGAAGGCCTCGGCCTCAGCGTCGTGTACCGATTCGGCGACGGGGAAGGCAAGGGCGCGGGTGACACACTCCAATTCAGTGAGTTTTTTGAACGTGACGGCATGCGCTTCGAAGACCCGGAGCCGCAAATGTTCTCGTTCAACAGCCCCCTCGGCGCGTGTCCGGAGTGCCAGGGCTTCGGCAAAGTGGCCGGTATAGACGAGGACCTCGTAATCCCCAACCCGGATCTGACGATTCGCCAGAATGCCATCGCGCCTTTCGCAACGGAGCAATGGAGAGATCATTACAGGGCGCTCATTCGCGTGGCGGCACGCACGGGTCTTCGGATAGACGTTCCTTACACCACGCTGACGACAGGGGAACGCAAGCTTCTTTGGAACGGTGACGGCGAGTACATCGGGATAAATGGCTTCTTTGATTTCCTCAAGAAGCATGCCTACAAGATGCACTACCGCATCTTCTCGGCCCGATTCAGAGGATACACGCGATGCTCGAAATGCGACGGGTATCGACTGCGATCCGACGCTCTTTACGTCAGGATCAACGGCTTGCACATCGGGGAGGTCTGCGAACTGACGATCGCCGACGCACAGCGCTTCTTCGCCGACCTCAAGCTCACCGAGTTCGAAGAGGCCGTGGCCGGGCGCGTCCTCACGGAAACTCGAAACCGCCTGCGCTACCTCAACGAGGTGGGACTCGATTACCTGAGCCTCGATCGGTTGTCGCACACGCTGTCGGGCGGCGAGAGCCAGCGAATCAACCTGGCGACCTCACTCGGTTCCTCGCTCGTCGGCTCACTCTACGTTCTGGACGAGCCGAGCATCGGGCTGCATCCGCGTGACACCGATCGCCTGGTCAGAATTCTGGAACACTTGCGGGACATCGGGAACACGGTCATTGTGGTGGAGCACGACGAGGAGACCATCAGGAGGGCCAACAGGATCGTGGATCTGGGCCCCGGCGCCGGGCTGCGCGGGGGAGAGGTCGTTTTCAGCGGCACATATCCGGAGCTGCTCGCCGATCCGACGTCCCTCACCGGGGCCTACATCGCAGGGCGAATGAAGATCGAAGTCCCCTCAGAACGGCGCAAAGTCGATCAGGAGCGATGTCTCGTTGTGAAGAGTGCGAGAGCCAACAATCTCAAGCGTCTCGACGCGACGTTCCCCCTCGGAATGATCACCTGCATTACGGGCGTTAGCGGCTCCGGGAAATCGACGTTAGTGCACGACACACTGTTCGCGGGGCTCGAGCGGCTGCTCGGGTCTCATGATGGCGCGATCGGCGCTCATGATGCCATTATCGGCAGCGAGTTGATAAAGGCGGTCGAGATGGTCGACCAGAGTCCGATCGGGAGAACCCCGCGATCCAATCCCGTGACATATATAAAGGTATTTTCCGACATCCGGGATCTCCTTGCGGAAACGCACGAATCGAAAATCCGAGGACATCGTCCGGGTTTCTTTTCCTTCAACGTACCCGGGGGGCGGTGCGAGGAGTGTCAGGGGGAAGGCTTCGTGAAGGTCGAGATGCAATTTCTCGCGGATCTCTACCTGGAATGTGACGCGTGCAAAGGCCGTCGATTTGGGAAAGAGGCGTTGAGCGTCCGGTACAAAGGAAAGAACGTAGCCGAGATACTGGATATGACGGTCGACGAGGCCGTCGAATTCTTCGAGCTGAAGTCGAAAATCGCGTCTAAACTTCAGGTCCTTTCGGATGTGGGGCTGGGTTACCTCAAATTGGGGCAGCCCGCAACGACGCTTTCCGGGGGTGAAGGGCAGCGGGTCAAACTGGCTGCGCATCTCGCCCGTCCGGCGTCGGAACACACGGTCTACTTCTTCGATGAGCCCACGATCGGCCTTCATTTCGACGACATCCGGAAGCTTTTGGCGGCGTTCAATGCTCTAGTGAAACAGGGTCATTCGGTGATCCTGATCGAGCACAATCTCGACGTCATCAAGTGCGCCGATTGGGTCATCGATCTGGGTCCGGAAGGAGGTCGGGCCGGCGGGTTCATCGTTGCCGAGGGTCCACCGGAGGCGCTTGCGCGCCATGAAACAAGTATCACTGGAAAGTATCTGGCGCGTGTACTTGGAGGGTAGATAGTCGTCGTGCATGCAACCTTCAAGAACATGCGTCGTAGCCGGGCGTTCACAGGCGCGGACAGGCAATTAGTCCATCACAGAATGAGCACTAGCACCGACGTATTCGACCTGCGACGTGCGGTCGGTCGCACATCGCCCGCGCCGATCGAGCGTCGAATCGCTCTGTTCACGGGCAACTACAATCACATCGCCGACGGTGTCTCTTTGACGCTTAACCGTCTCGTGGGATTTCTGGAGCGCATCGGCGCCAAGGTGCTCGTTTTCGGCCCGACGATTGATGATCCGGCGATGGCTCACGAAGGGACGTTCATTCCTGTGCCGTCGGTAGCCGCTCCCGGCCGTCACGAGTACAGGATCTCGCTGAGGCTTCCCCGTGGTGCGCGAAAGACGCTGGCGGAGTTTCAGCCGAACCTTTTCCACATTGCCACTCCCGATTTTGTGGGACGGAGCGCGCTCCTGATGGCCAAGAAATGGGACATCCCGGTCGTAGCGTCGTACCACACGCATTTTAGTTCATATCTGAAGTATTACGGGTTCGAGGAGTTCGAGGGCCTGCTCTGGAAGTATTTGCGACGGTTTTATCGCCAGTGCGAGCATGTGTACGTGCCTTCGTACTCGATGGAGGCCGTGTTGCGCGCCCACGAAATCAACAGGGGGTTGAAATTGTGGGAACGCGGCGTGGACACGAAGCGCTTCAATCCTGCCAACCGGATCATGGAATGGCGCGAGGCCCACGGTATCAGGGGTCACGAGGTAATCATCACCCTCGTCAGCCGTCTGGTCTGGGAAAAGGCGTTGCATCTTTACGCGTCGGTCATTCGCTCGCTTGAAGAGCGTGGTATTCCGCACAGGAGCGTGGTCGTCGGCGAAGGTCCGGCAAAGGCCGAGCTCATGGCCAGGCTGCCGAACACAATCTTCAAGGGGTACCTCTCCGGTGCCGAGTTGACGCACGCTTACGCTTCGTCGGACGTGTTCCTTTTTCCCTCCGATACGGAGACGTTCGGGAATGTGACCCTGGAGGCCATGGCGTCGGGCGTTCCGGCCGTCTGCGCCGATGCTACGGGCAGTCAGGGCCTCGTGCTGCACGGTGAAACGGGTTTTCTCGCGCCCTCGGGTAATGAGCGGGCGTTCTTCGAGTACACCAAGCTACTGGCCACCGACCCGCTGCTCCGCGCAAAGATGTCTGTCGAGGCGCGACGGCGGTCACTCCATTACGAATGGGATGCGACCCTCCGCCGGCTCGTCGGGTACTATGACGAGATTCTCAATCCTGCCGCGCAGCCCTCGTTCAACCTGGCGGAAAAGGGCGTCATTTACGCGCCGGTTGCCGGCTGACCGCTTCCTCTCCGCGACGTCACAGTCGGGCGGATGGACTGATAGCTATTCGGAATGGACCCGCGCACGGTCTTCGGTGATCTGCAAGACCGCGCTGAGAAAAATGAGCGACGCGGCGAGAACCGATCCAAGACCGACCGCCGCGAGAACCCCAATCGTGTTCAAGCCGGGGTGATACGAGAGCATCCACCACGCAAAACCGATCATTGTGGTCAGGACGCCGATCGTGATGTGCTCGCCGCTTGAACGGAGGACGAGCAGCAGGTTGCCGGGCCCTTCCTCGCGGTAGCGATGCACCATGTGGACGCCGCAGTCGTTCCCGATCCCAAGCACCGCCGGAAGTACGACGAGGTTGTAGAAGTTGAGTCTGATGTCGAAAATTTCCATAATTCCCAGCATCCAAAGGATGCCCACAACGAGAGGCAGCATGGCGAGCGTGCCCCACTTGAGGGATCGGAACACTGCAAACATCAGAATCACGACGACCATGAATGTTATCAGAACCATGAAAGGACTCTCTTCGAGCATCAGGCGCAGCATCTCGGAGGCCACGAGCGACGTCGAAGCCGCGTAGTACACCTTGCCGCTCGACAGCTCGACCTTTCGAACGTCTGAGGTGAACGCAATGGAATTACGGCCGTCCGACAGGCCGACGTCCGGATAGATCAGAACGAAGTTCCCAAACTCGCCGGCCTTGCTCTTGAACCGGGCTTTCAGATGGTCGGGCACGTCGTCCAACGGAATGTGGACGGTCGTCTGAGCTGCCCGGGCGAGACGATCGAGGTCTTCGGACTCGGATGCCTCCAGATAGGGATCGCTAATCAGTTCTCGGATCTTGGCGATGCGCTCCAGCTTGTGTCGCTGCATCTCCGGATCGGCGGAGTATCGGTCCTGGAGTGCCTCGATAGCCCGTACGGTGGGCGTGAGCGTGTCCGCCTCGACCCGTGCCTCGAGGATCGATTTGACCTCCGCGACCTCGGCCGGATCGTCGACCACGATATAGGCCGGATTGCGCCTCCCGCGCGACGGGTACACTTGGTCCTCCAGCTTACGGACGTCGCTGTACTCTGTGAATTCGGGCTCCAATACGTTGAACCGGTACTCGAACGACACCGAGCGTACGAAGAACAACGTGGCGAGGGCTGCAACCGAGCCCACAACAACGATCATGCGAGCAGCCGGAAACCGCCACTGTCCATCTCCGTTGGCCTTGACCCTCTCGGGTGCTCCCGAATCGAGAAGTCCCCAGCGGTCGAACAGGACGACTAGCGCCGGAAGCACGATGAGCATGGAGACCAGGGCCAGCACGATGCCCGTGCCGGCAATAAATCCGAACTGGCTGAATCCGCGGAATTCCGCGGCAACGAGCACGAAGAGCGAGACTGCCGTCGTGGTGGCACTCACCGCGATCGGGGGACCCGCCTCCACGAAGGTTTGCTCCAGCGCTTTCGCCAGCCCGAGCCCCTCATCACGCGCCTCGGCGTACCGGGCGAAGAAATGGATGCCGTAGTCGATGCCGAGCCCGAAAAGCACGAGTACCAGCGTCGACGTCATGAGATTCAGGAGGCCGAAGGCGAAGTACGCGGCGGCGAACGTCCAAGTCAGGCTCATCGTGAGCGGGATGGCGATCAGGAAGGTGGCGGCCGGCATCCGTACGAGGGCCATCAGGCGATGTTTGAAGCTTCGGCCGGCCCCGCCCAGCCTGTTCCCCTTGAGGAAGAAGTAGATCATCACTGCCAGCAGGACCGACCCGACCCCGCCTCCGAATGAACCCCGCACGTCATCGGTGATCTGCCGGATCTCGATCATCTGCTGGAGAAGCCGGC
>DATKEJ010000115.1:0-3394 GCA_035512315.1 Rhodothermales bacterium
TCGGAGTGCCGAGGAACGGCCGACCTTCGTTGAAGAGCGAGGTTGATGAACCATGAGTGACGAGCGCCTTCGCGGAGCAACTGGCATCCGTTACTCGCGAGCCAGCGCTCGAGGGCGCGCCGCTTCATACGGCGATACGAATCTCTTCGAAGTCCTTGTCTGCGGCGTTCCGAGCCTCTTTTCGGTTGAACTCGAGTGCCTCGGCGAGTGTGATCCGCAGCGTCTCGAGAAGCTCCTCGCGAGTAGGTTCCTGGCAGTTGACGCCGGGTACTTCCTCAATCCAGCCGAACCACACCTCGCCGAATTCTTTTACGATCGCCGTGTATTCGCTCATGCCTTCCATGCTAACAGACCGGCGAGCGAATGGCTTCCAGGGAGAACGTGCAGCATCGAAACCTGTTGCGCATCTTCGACATCGGGCCGTTCGGCCATGTGGCAGGGCCCTCCGAGGCCCTGCCTTTGCGAGCAGTAAAGATGTACGACACCTGGAGCTCGAGCACCCATCACGGACGATGAGATTTCATTTGCGGATTCCGACCCCATTGCCCTCCACCTCAGAATCGTCCTGCGAAGTTGAAGCGGGTCGACGACGCCTGGAGCGCAAAGTCAGCGGGCCCTCTCCCGAGGGAGAGAGGGTTGCCGAGCGAAGCGAGGTCGGGTGAGGGCTCAGCACATTTCCGCCCCGAAGGATCATCTCGCACCGCTCGTTCCCCGTCATCTCCTGCACTTTCTACTTCAGTGGAAAAGCACAAACCCGCGAGGGATCTCTCCCGCCTCTACTTGCGGATCAGCTTCAAACCGTCGTCATCTCCCGGCAGGATCATCGCCCCTTCGAATTGTCCCGCTTCGTCGAACCGCAGGCGGAACTTCGCCCAGTCCAGCGGCGAGAACCAGGTGTCGCCGTCGATCCGGTGGAGAGCGCTCTTGCGCATCGCGTTGTACGAGAGCACGGGAGCGCCGTGCTCCAACGCGATCGTGAACGTCCACGACCGCCCTTCGACCGCGTATGCGCCGAAGAATCTCCGGACGTTATGGTGGGAGCCACCGCGTCCCATTGCATCCGACCATAGACGTCTTTGAATCCATCGCAGCGTTGGTGGCAGGCCAACTGATCTTCGATCGGAAGATCTCTTCGACTTCCACCATCGCGCGGTATCAGTGCGATGAGCCGTCACACCTTCGGATTTCTTTTTTCCTTCAAATCATGCGCGGGATCGCCACTATCCCCGGCAACTGTGAGCCCTCCGATCGCTTCGCGAACAGTTCGTCGCGTAGCGTTCCCCTGAAGGAGGGTAATCTTCCGGTTGCGAGCCGCGATGAGAATCAAGCGCTTACGTCGTTGAGGAACGCCAAACGCGGCAACGTCCACAACGGCCCAGTCAATCTGATATCCAATACGGGACAGTTTTGTACAGAATTCGCGAAACAGTTTTTCTTTTGCAAGCCCAGGAACGTTTTCCAGCATGACCGTGCGTGGACGCAGTGCGTCGACAAATCGGAAAAACTCCCTTATGAGGGAGTTTCGCGGATCGTGAACTCTCTTACGCCCATTCATCGTGCGCAGAGCGGAAAAGCCCTGGCAGGGAGGGCAGCCCGCTATAAGATCGATTTCGCCGCGTCGGAAACCGATGATCAGCGACAATTAAATCTGCGCCTCGCATTGACTCAACGGAACTGTTACCGAAGCCGGGTCGTTGCCTCATCAAGTTTGCTACCGTTCTCCCAGACGGGAGGGCGAGATGGGGAGGCGAATCAGCATGGCCACACGAAGGGAACTGACGAGAGCCATCGGCGACCGATACCGCAACGGTTCATATTCCGAGAAGAAAGTGATCCTGACTGAGTTCGTCGCGGTCACCGGCTACCATCGGAAGCACGCGATCCGAGTGTTGTTGGGCGCAGAGAAAGGGATCGAACCGGCAGGCCGAGCGCGAGCCATTCGTCGAGTCTACGACGAGGCTGTGCGACAGGCGCTCGTGATTTTATGGGAAGCATCCGATCGTGTGTGCGGCAAGCGACTAAAGTCGTTGCTGCCCATACTCGTTGAAGCGCTGGAACGACACGGACATCTCCGGCTTGACAGCGTTGTCCGCGCCCATGTGCTCAAGGCCAGCGCAGCAACGATCGATCGACTTCTCAAACCTGCTCGCTCTGGCGTCGGCAGGCGTGTGGTGCATCGGCCGGGTACGGCACTGGTTCGTCGTCAGGTGCCAGTGCGCACCTTCGCCGACTGGGATGCTCCGCCGCCAGGTTACGTCGAGGGGGACCTGGTCGCGCATTGCGGCACTCGGGCCGCGGGCAGTTTCGTTCACACGCTCACACTCACAGACATTGCGACCGGCTGGACTGAGTGCGTACCTCTGGTCGTCCGCCAGGCCGGGTTGGTCATCGAAGGACTCGAACAATTGCGCGCGATGATGCCGTTTCCATTGCTCGGATTCGATGTCGACAACGGGAGTGAGTTTTTGAACGAGCTGATGATCAGCTACTGCGAGCAACAAGGCATCAAGTTCACGGTCGCGTCCGTATCGAAAGAATGATCAGGCGTGGGTCGAGCAGAAGAACGGTGCAGTAGTTCGAAAGCTCGTCGGCTACGGCCGGCTGGAGGGGCGGACCGGGGCTGAAGCGCTTGGGCGACTCTACGCCGCGGCACGGCTCTTCGTAAACTTCTTTCAGCCCTCGTTCAAGCTGGCAACCAAGACGCGAGTCGGCTCTCGAGTCCTGAAGAATTATCACGCTCCGGAGACTCCCTGCGCACGCTTGCTTGCCTCACCACAAGTACCTGACGTCGTCAAGGAGCGGCTTCGGGTCGTTCAGCAAACGCTCGATCCCCTTGCTTTGCTTGGAGAAATTCGTGCAGTCCAGCATCATGTCGCGCTGCAGGCGGAAGGTCAGACTTCCCATGTGCCCCAGTTGAACGAGGACCTCAAGGTGCTCTTCGACAGTCTTGCCACGGCGTGGAAGGAGGGCGAGGTCCGTCCGACCCATCGCGCACGACCAAAGCCTCGGCGAGACTGGCGAACGAGAAAGGACCCGTTCGAAGCGGTCTGGCCAACGATCCTCGCCTGGCTCGAGGCAGAACCCGATCGAACCGGAGCGGATCTGTTCGACCGCGTACAGCAGGAACACCCGGGCATGTTTGTCGATGGTCAGCTGCGGACTCTTCAGCGGCGGGTACGAGATTGGCGCTCAGCCGCCGCTCGCAGGCTCATCGTGGCCATGCCCGCCTCTGTCGATCTCCATTCGATACCGTTCAGCCACAGTCCCGAAGAGCCAGTGTCGGCCTTGATCTCGTAATCGCGACGATGCACAGGGAACCGGGCTATGGAAGCTGCCGTCCTGTGGGAAGCCGCGCTGAAAAGCGCGCGCCTTCCCACAGGACTTGGAAAACGCA
>DATKEJ010000116.1:0-19535 GCA_035512315.1 Rhodothermales bacterium
TGGTTGAACTCGGAAGGTTTCGCGCAGGAACTCAAATTCAATGGCGTTAGCAAGTCCAATCAACGTCGTTACCGTGAATTCATTGAGCGCTTTATCGTTAGTGAGGGCGTTCTAGGATTTAAGGCGATTAGTATGGGCAGCAAGGGGTTACCGGACGAAGGGGCCGCCCTGGCCGATCTGTATTACTTCCTGATTCGCCGTGGCATCGAGCATGAGCATGAAACCGGTCGCGCTGTGTTACCGAGACGAATCACTTTCGTGAAAGATGCCGAGGAAGCCGGATTCGATGATCGGCTTTTGGCTTTGTTGAGGGACAGGATCGAACAAGCTTCCCAGACTGTCTTTGGGGGCAATCTAGTCCTCGAACATGCCTACGCAGAGGATTCAAAGGCCTACGTATTCCTCCAGATAGCCGACCTCTTCACGGGTTGTGTGAGCCGAGTGTTGAACAGGCCCACACAAGTAAGAAATTGGAAGGACGACTTTGCTGACGACGTCTTAGCATTGCTGGGAGTAGAGCAGGAACTCAATGAAACCGAGGTGCTAAACGACAGGGCGGTCCATCTCTCTCTTCGTAGCCCCACTCTCAAGGGTCGGCTAGATGAGACGTAGTGTCGTCCTCTCCATGCTCCCCATTCGAAGCATCGCCTCGAGCGGACCCGTATTGTCTGAAGTGCGTTCTGTCTTTAACAAACGCTCCAAGCAAATGAAACGAGCGCAGATCTTTCATTCCGACGCGGCGATTCTCGGCGGAACGCCCGTGTTTACGGGTACCCGCGTTCCAATCGAACCCTCCTCACCTATCTCCGGAAAGGAAAGCGCATCGAGGACTTTCGCGATGACTTTACGTCGGTGACTCGCAAGCAGGCGGAAGCCCTTCTCGATCTTGCCGGATCATCGATTAAGACATTCGACGATCTAATCGCTGAAGCCAGGCGTCAGAGCAGACATGTCGGCATGAAAAAATCCGACGTCTCCGCCGCAATCGCGAAGGCTCGCGAACGCGGGCGAGAGTCGGAACTTCAAGTACCAAACAGCAAACCTTGGCCCGAACGGAGTGAAGGCTTGACCTCCTGTACCAGGATTGGGCTCAGCCTGCCTTGTTGACCGTCCGGATTGGACGAAGTGCAGCATGTCAGTTTGCGCCAAGGATCAACTATATTTTATGAGTGTTCCACGACGGACGTCAGACGCGTAACTGGGTGAGATCATGAAGACATACACCGCAGTAGTCGAGCGGGATCACGAAACCGGACTCTTCGTCGGGTACGTTCCGGGGTTCCCGGGAGCCCATTCGCAAGGAGAGACCGTGGAGGAACTCCGAGAGAATCTGGTCGAGGCTATCTCCATGCTCCTGGAGGACGGTGAGCCAAATATTGAGGCCGAGTTGATTGGGACTGAGCAGATCGTCGTCGCGTAGATGGGCAGGATCCCAGTTCTCGCGCCGAGAGAGGTGGTTCGCATTTTGGCGCGTCTGGGCTTTCGCGAAGTACGGCAGAAAGGCTCTCACAAGCAATTTCGTCATGAGGATGGCCGTGCGACGACGGTCCCCTTTCACAAAGGCCGTGACATTTCACCCTCGTTGCTTCGCCGGATTGCGGCCGACATTGGGCTTTCAGTAGACCAGTTTCTCGAGAATCAGTAGCATTTCGATCCCAAACCCTGGACCTCCAGGGCCTCCCCCACTTGTTGCGTCATTTGTTAGCGGTGGGCTATACTACGCGCTGCTGCTAGCGTGGCTGTCGTATGTGTGTAATTGACCCCTTCTCATCGGCATGATCCGCACAAGGAGTAGTCTGTGACGGCAATCCGAGAGCTGAATGCTACGGATCTGGAACGCGCAGGCATGGCGCTCGCGCAGGCATTTGAAACCGACCCGATGTTTCAGTGGATGTTCACGGACGCAGCAACGCGGGCACGTTTTGCCCGCCAGTTCGCTCGGGTACCGCTCCGCTATGGTCTGCGCTACGGCCGTGCAACGGAATCGAATGATGCGCAGGCCGTTTCAATCTGGATCCCGCCCGAGCGCCCGCTCAGCATGATGGGGCTGATTCGGTGCGGCATGCTTGCCATGCCGTTCCATATTGGATTGGGGCCTTATTCGAGATTTCTCGGCGCCAACGCGGTGATGGCCCGTTTCCACAACGAGCACGCTTCGGAGCCGCACTGGTATCTCTTCGTGATCGGAGTCTGTCCCGAACTGCAGGGACGCGGTCTTGGCACGGCATTGATTACAGAAGGCCTGCAACGAGCCGATCAGGATGGCTGTGCGTGTTACCTGGAAACCAGCAGCGAACGCAACGTGCCCTATTACGAGCGCTTCGGATTCAGGGTCGTCGGCGAGGCACCCCTCGGAAAGAACGGCCCAACAGGATGGGCGATGCGTCGAGACGTCCCGTAGGTTACCTGATATAATACCGTGAGCTCCCCGTGAATCCTGCGACCTCATCCGCGGTCGATCCTTCGAATCGCTCGACGCGCAGCCGGGACGGGCTTACAAGCTGCAGCAGCATCGTACCTCCACGCGCGGGAAAGTCGATATGACCGTCCCAGACGTATTCGTACTTGATCAGCCCGTCGTCCACTCCGAGCTCTTCGGGAGGCGTGGGATCGTTGATGACGTCGAGCAGCTCCCGTGACGGATAGTCCGGGTCGGCTCGTCCGTAAGCCTCCGAAATCATC
Source organism: Rhodothermales bacterium (assembly GCA_035512315.1). Lineage (GTDB taxonomy): Bacteria > Bacteroidota > Rhodothermia > Rhodothermales > DATKEJ01 > DATKEJ01. Next base: position 2,683 of record DATKEJ010000116.1, read on the forward strand.
ACGTTCGCCGCTTGGAAATACTCGTACGCTATGGCGAGGTGACCCGAGAATGGAAGGAATCCAAGCGGCGGCACCAGCTCTTCGTGGAACCAATTTCCGATGATCCGCCCCGGCACGTCGTAGACAATGCGCCCGCCTCGCGGCTCGACTTGACGACGGGTAATGGCCAGCATCTGCGCCGCAAGATTGCCCCGCCAGTAGTCGAACGGATACGCCCAATGAATCTCGTTGGCCTTGTATCGAGCCGGATTGGCCCATGGCAACTCGAGACTCCTGTCTTCAATCCCCGTGTCGAATCCGGGCCACTGTCCGACCCAGCCGACCAGGTCTCCTCCATTGACTCTGACTTCGGGGCGATTCTCACCCTCGACGAGGGGCCTCCTGAGTTGGTCGAGTATGGACTGGGCGATTTCGTCGACGTGACCCCATCGCACTCGGATCGTCGTGCTGATCTGGATGGTGATCGCCATGTCCTTGTCGCCGTTCGGACGCACGCCGCTGAACTGGTCGATCACAGTGATCACACCATCCGCCGGAGCGTAGATCGGGATGTCGGAGGGGCGGTCAGGATCGAATCCCTTGACTGCGAATCCGCCGTGACCTTTGGGGATGATATTCAGCTCACCATAACCGATGAACTCGATTGCATTCTCCAGGTCGATCGGGAGATGGGTGAAATTAACGTGGCCAACGGGAAGACCCAGCTTGTCGACCGGGGTCGGTTCATCGGGGTCATTGCTGTCGCAACCCGCCAGCATGAGCGCCAGCAACAGCGCCGTCCACTTTGAATGCATCATTTGAATACCCTCCATTTCGTCTCCTCGCCTCTTGCAAACATTGGGCTGCCTCTTGCAAACATAGGGCTCTTGCCGGGTCGAGGAAAGCGTTTCGGCGCGTCGATCCATGCTGTACGGTGGTATCTTTCAAACAGTATACCTGCCTCTGCCATCGATCACCTTGCTCAAGTAAACGCCATGATCAAGACGTTTGAAGATGCGTGCGAGTTCATCCTTGAAAACAAGGTGTGCACCGTGTTCGGGAGCAAGAATTCGCTCTATCCATCGCTTTGGGACAACACGGATCTCCCCGAAGAAAAGCCCGCCGGCGGCGGCTGGAGCCCGAAGGTCTCGGCTGTCTGGAAATGGAAAACCGAAATCCCGCAGACATTTCCAGACGAGGTGTTCTACGGGAAAGTGCCGGGCGGTGACGCCGTACTCATGGAAATGGAGTACTTCCGGACGGTCCACTACCCCAAACATCGTCAACCGGTCGCCGAACTTGCCCCCCTCTCACAGGCGATCAACGAGTTCATTCGAGAGGAACCCACGTACACAGGCGACCTGAGACGACGAGCGGTCTCCGAGCTCGGATGCACCAAGAGCCAGTTTGATACCGCACTCCAGAAGCTCCAGATCAGCCTGAATATTGTTCGCTCGAATGATCCGAAGGTCGAAAACGATCTGTGGCTCAGTTTTGACGAAGTCTATCCGGACATCGCGGCTCTTTCGGCATAACCGTGAATTGACCGTTGGGACATGCCGCCAGGCACGTCCGCATAACCGCACCGTAAATTGATCGTATCCGGTTGACGACACCCCAAACACCCGCCCCTTCATATGCACCCAGACACCGCCAAATACAACGACGCCCAGACACCCTCCAGTTCTTTGTGGAAGGAGAGCAGACCGGCCTCTGGGCATTCTGCCAGCGTTATTTGATCGGGCACGGCCTTTCTTCGATTAATTACCGAACTTCGCGGAAGCTACTGGCGACTGGCCGATGAATAGCGGAGGGGGTGGGACTCCAACCCACGATACCCGCGAGGGTATGCTGGATTCAAGACCACTGGATTCAAGCGCAGGAGCGACTAAAATAGGTGTCCAGGATTCGACGTTCTGATTTGAAACAAAACAGGGCCGGGTTGGTAGGTCTTACTGGTAAGATTATGTCTCAAGACTAGTGATGGCTGGGCCAGCAACGACAAAAATGTCTTCCAAGGGCCAAGTGGTTATCCCGGAAGAAATCCGCGACCGCCTCGGATTGAAGGCAGGTTCGCAATTCGTGGTGGTTGGCGAAAAGGACACGGTCATTCTCAAAGCGATTTCACCGCCGTCGATGGAGGAATTCGACAACCTGATCGCTGAAGCCAAGCGACAGGGCAGACGTGCAGGCATGAAGAGATCCGACATCACCGCTGCAATCGCGAAGGCTCGCGAACAAAGGTGAAAGTCGTTCTTGATACCAACGTATTCGTATCCGGCGTTTTCTTCAGCGGACCTCCTTACCAGATCCTGACGGCCTGACGCGACGGCAGGATCGAGCTGGTAGTATCTCCTGAAATACTTGATGAATATGAGCGAGTTGGGGAAATCCTGGCCGATCAGTTCCCCGAGGTTGATCTAGGTCCAATCATTGATCTCGTGGCTGTCGAGGCACAACTGGTTTTGCCGAATCCGCTGCGAGAACAGGTGTGTGAGGACCCTGATGATGACAAGTTTCTTGCTTGCGCGATCACCGCTGAGACGCGGTTCATAGTCACCGGTGACAAACAATTGCTGAAGGTGACCGGCTATCGAGGTATTGAGATCATAAGTCCCCGAAAGTTTCTAGATAGCCATCTGGCGGAGGATGAGCGCAGCTGACCGCCCACAGTGTCGATTCCAAAAATCCAGCCGGCTTGCTTCGTGATGTCCACATACTAGATTGTGGCCCGAACGAATTTCGAGGCTACCGGGCGATCAACCAAAGCACATCATGTACAGACTTTTCTTTCTCTCCATTCTCTTGCTCGCCAATCTCCCAACGCTCGCTCAGCAACGGGCCAGAGACCTGGGCCTACCAATGGAGGGTACCCCTGGACCACTGAACGCCATCACCGATATCGACGGCATTGAGGTGGGTTTCACGACCTTGATCAAGGGTGAGCCCGGTCCACTCGTCGTTGGCCAGGGACCTGTCCGAACGGGCGTAACTGCCATTTTTCCGAGGGGAAAGGCCAACCTGGATCCTGTTTTCGGGGCTTGGTTCACTCTGAACGGCAACGGCGAAATGACGGGAACGACCTGGGTCGAAGAATCCGGGTTCGTCGAGGGCCCCATCATGATCACCAACACGCATTCGGTCGGGATCGTACGCGACGCGGTCATCCGCTGGATGGTTCGTGAAGGCCATCTTCAATACGACTTCATGATGCCGGTGGTCGCCGAGACCTACGACGCACTGAACGACATCAACGGCCAGCACGTTAGGGAGGAGCATGCGATTGCCGCGATGGATTCGGCAAGGGGCGGTCCCGTGGCAGAGGGTAACGTCGGTGGAGGCACGGGCATGAAATGCCATTCCTTTAAGGGAGGGACGGGCACCGCTTCCCAGCTAGTCGACGGGTATACGGTAGGTGTACTGGTTCAGTGCAACTACGGAAGGAGGTCCCAACTACGGATCGCCGGCGTCCCTGTCGGCCTGGAGATGACGGAACCCAGGCTGTGCTGGGACAGTCCGGAAGCCCCGGAGCGCTGGGGTATCCGCCGGTGTTCGTCTGGCGTGCCGACGTCCGACGTGGATCGCGGATCGATCATCATCGTTCTCGCCACCGATGCCCCTTTGCTGCCACACCAGTTGAAACGGCTGGTCAAGCGGGCGGCGCTGGGCGTAGGGAAAATGGGAGGAATCGGTGGCAACAGCTCAGGTGACATTTTCATTGCGTTCTCTACGGCAAATCCGGGTGCGGCCGACGCAGACAGCACACGAATGGTCGAGATGAGACCCAACGAAACACTCGACCCACTATTCCAGGCGACTATCTGGGCAGTGGAGGAGGCAATCGTCAATGCGATGCTCGGTGCCGACACCATGACCGGCGCGGACTACCTACGTGTGCCCGCCCTACCAAAGGACCGGCTCGTCGAGGTCATGCGGAAATTCAATCGGTTGGTAGAATCGGAGTAGGGACATGCCGCCAGAGCCTGCGCCCGCGAAAGCGGGGGCATGTCCGTTCAGCGAATCCGAAAACACCACAGCATGATGCGACCCCCCCTCCTCCTCGCTCTCCTCCTGATTGGTTGTGGCGGGACTCCTCCGGACGTGGAGACGTCCGAATCACCCCGCGAGCGCATTTCCATCAACCGCGATTGGCGGTTCACGAAAGGCGATCCGCCGGACAACACGGTGAATCTCGCTTATGATGTTCGTCCCGAAGTGACCGACGCGCGGGACGACCGCGACGCCGACAGCCGACCCACGGAAGCGTTGGAAGTCGAGGCCGCCCAGTCGGTGCTCAAGCCTTGGATTCTGCCCACCGGAAACCCGTTCATCAGCGATCCCGCCAAGCGGCATTCTCGTCCCGTCGGACATCCCGGTGCGGAGGTCCCCATCGTGCGGCGCGATTTCGAGGACAGCACTTGGGAACGTGTCGACCTGCCGCACGATTGGGCCATCGAAGGACCGTGGCTCGAGGAAGGCTCTTACGGCGGCATGGGACGCCTACCCAGCTGGGGCATCGGATGGTACCGAAAGGAACTTGACATCCTCGCGACCGACACCGGGAAGTCGATCTTCCTCGACGTCGACGGCGCGATGTCCTACGCGACGGTTTGGTTGAACGAGCAAATCGTCGGAGGATGGCCGTTCGGTTATTCGTCGTGGCGCGTCGATCTGACGCCGCACGTCGTGCCCGGCGGAGAAAATCAGCTGGTGATTCGGCTGGATAATCCCCCTAGCTCGTCGCGATGGTATCCCGGCGGCGGGATTTACCGCAACGTCTGGCTCGTCAAGACGAACCCGGTCCATGTCGGCCAGTGGGGCACGTTTGTGACGACGCGGGATGTGTCGGAAGCGGTCGCTACGATTGACCTTTCGATTGTCGTCGATAATGACGGCGGCACGGATGCGAATGTGCGGGTGGAGACGACGATCTGTCATCCCGAGCGAAGCGAGGGACCCCTCTCCCAAGCCGGGATCCCTCGCTCCGCTCGGGATGACGGTTGTGTGACCGTCGCCCACTTCCCGACCTTGACAACCTCCATCCCGGCCGGCGGAAGCGCGTCCGTCGAAGGCTCCGTCACGCTGGAGAATCCCCGATTGTGGGGACCGCCGCCCACGCAGACGCCGCACCGCTACGTGGCCGTGACCACGATCTGGCAGGGTGACACTCTTGTCGATCGTTACGAAACGCGCTTCGGCATCCGGGATCTCCTCTTCGACGCAAACCAGGGACTGTTCGTCAACGGCGAGCCCATTTACCTGCAGGGCGTCAACCAGCACCATGACCTCGGAGCGCTGGGCGCGGCCTTCAACACCCGCGCGGCGGAGCGCCAACTCGAAATCCTGCGCGAAATGGGAACGAATGCCATCCGGATGGCCCACAATCCGCCCGCTCCCGAGCTGCTCGACCTGACCGATCGCATGGGTTTCCTGGTGGTCAACGAGAGCTTCGACGTGTGGGAGCGGAAAAAGACGCCGCTCGACTTCCACCTCATCTTCCCGGACTGGCACGAGCAGGATATGCGGGCGCTCGTTCGGCGAGACCGCAACCATCCATCCGTAATCCTGTGGAGCATCGGCAACGAAGTCGGCGAGCAGTACACCGATTCTGCCGGCGCCGCGGTGGCACGGCGGCTGCACGACATCGTCAAGGAGGAGGATCCGACGCGACCCACCACGGCCTCGATGAACTGGGCGAAGCCCGGCATGCCGTTTCCGGCCGCTACCGACGTCATCAATCTGAACTATCAGGGCGAAGGGATCCGCGACGCGCCCGCGTATGCGCATCTCGAGGGAATCAAGACGTCGCCGCTGTATCCGGCCTTCCACAAGGCATTGCCCGATAAGCTCATCATCAGCAGTGAAAATGCCGCTGCGGTGAGTAGCCGCGGGACCTACGTGTTCCCGGTCTTCCACGGCATCAGCGCCCCCGTGAGCGACAGCATGGGGGGTGACCCTGTTTCCCAATACGTCAGTGCCTATGAGTTGTACACGGCTCCGTTTGGATCCTCCGCCGATAAGGTATTCGGCTCGCTGGCGCGGCATCCGTACGTGGCCGGCGGTTTCGTCTGGAGCGGGTGGGATTACCTCGGCGAACCTACCCCCTACTACGACGCTCGCAGTTCGTACTTCGGCGTGATCGATCTGGCCGGATTTAAGAAAGACCGATTCTATCTGTATCAGTCGCACTGGCGGGCCGATCATCCGATGGCACACATCCTTCCGCATTGGACGTGGCCTGAGCGGATCGGCGAGGTCACGCCGGTCCACGTCTTCACCTCCGGCGACGAGGCCGAACTGTTCCTGAACGGCGAATCACTTGGACGGATGAAAAAGGGTCCGTATGAGTACCGCCTCCGGTGGGACGATGTCATCTACGCCCCCGGCGCACTCGAAGTCGTCGCCTACAAGGACGGCGAAGAGTGGGCACGAGATCGGGCGGAAACCGCCGGTGCGCCGGCGCGATTGGAAGCCGAGACCGACCGTTCCACCATTCGGGCGGATGGCTACGACTTGTCGTTTGTCACTGTGCGCGTGGTCGACGCCGAGGGACGGGTTGCGCCCCGGGCCGATAACCGCATCCATTTCACAATCGATGGGCCGGGTGAGATCGTTGCGACGGATAACGGCGATCCCACCAGCTTCGAGCTGTTCACGTCGCCCGACCGGAAGGCGTTCAATGGGCTCGCCCTCGCGATTATTCGTGCCAAGCCCGGCGAATCAGGCGACATCACGGTCACGGCTTCTAGCGAGGGGTTGGATGTGGCAGAGGTCGAAATTCGGGCGGACGAGTAGATCCGAGGTGAATCGCCCCGGCCTTTGTCGACTCGAAGAATTGCTCAAGCTTTCGCGTTCCTCGCCGGGCTAAAGCCCGGCTCGGAGGGATTGTGTTGGGCCTCGTTACCCCGGGCTGAAGCCCGGGGTGACTTCCGATCCCCGATGCAAAGTCCGGCCACAGGAAGTCACCCCGCGCCTCAGCGTGGGGGCAAGGCCGCATCACCAAATCCTCTCGGGCTTCAGCCCGATCACTTGCGACGGCACCAACTACACGCTATCGTTCGGTACCGACCCGTTTGCGCAGAGCCTAACGTGATGGATCAGAAACCACCCAACCATACCGATCCCAAGATCGAAGCCGTTCTGATCGCCGGCTATCGTGCAATGTCGGTCGCTGAAAAGGCGGAGCGGGAAATCCACATGCCAATGAGCAGAACCATCCTATCACTCATCTGCATCCTCCTCGTTGGAGGACTGGCCCACACTTCCGCCGGCCAGAACCAGGCCACTCTAAAAGAAGCTTACGGCGACGCCTTCCTGATCGGCGGCGCCCCCAATGAATCGATCGTATCCGGAGCGGACGCGGAAGGCCGGGACATCCTGCTTCGTCAATTCAATACCATCACGCCCGAGAACGTCATGAAGGCGGAGTCGGTAAATCCCGAACCGGGAGTCTACACCTTCGCACCGGCGGACGAATTCGTCGCGCTCGGTGAGGCGCACGACATGTTCATCGTCGGCCACACGCTGGTATGGCACAACCAGACCCCTGCCTGGTTTTTCCATGACGAGGCAGGCAACCCGAATACACCGGCCGCGCAAGTGGAACGGCTGCGACGGCATATCGAGGTCGTGGCCGGACGGTACGCAGGCCGGGTGCATGCCTGGGACGTGGTCAACGAGGTCGTCGACAACGACGGCTCCTACCGACCGACCGTGTGGGTCAACAGCATCGGTAGCGGCGACGAGCTGGTGAAGCTGGCCTTCCGGTTTGCGGCCGAATACGCCCCCGACACCGAGCTGTACTACAACGATTTCAACGCTTGGCGACCGGCCAAAAGGGACGGCATCATGCGGCTCGTCCGCGTGCTCCAGGCCGAAGGCATCCGCATCGACGGCGTGGGCATCCAGGGGCACTGGGGTCTCAACTATCCCAAGATGGAGTACGTGGAGGCGGCAATCGATTCCTTCGCCACGTTGGGGGTCAAGGTGATGATAACCGAACTCGACGTCGACGTGTTACCCCTATCCAAAGAGGGCCAGATCATCGGCGGACCAATGCGTGATCCTCAGTTTCAACTGGAGGAGTTCGAGGAATTCTTGGACCCCTACAAAGACGGGCTCCCATCCGATGTCCAGCAGGACCTCGCCGATCGCTACGCCGAGCTCTTCCAGCTCTTCTACCGCAAACGCGACAAAATCGATCGGGTCACGTTTTGGGGGGTACACGACGGCATGTCGTGGAAGAACGAATACCCAGTGCCGGGCAGGACGAACCACGCCTTGCTGTTCGACAGAGACCGCAAGGCCAAGCCGGGCCTTGATGCGGTGCTGCGTGTGGCGCAAATGGAGTAGCAACCAAACTGGTTTGCGTATGTTGAAAACTAACACAGTCCTTTCAGGCCACTTTGATCGTCTTTTTGTCATGCGAGAAACCGTGTCCATCAGCCTTCCTGAAGAGATCAAGTCAGCCCTCGACGAGGCCGTCGCCGAGGACGGAGTTTCGCGAAGCGATCTCGTTCGCCAGGCCGTCCAGGACTTTCTCTTTGTTCGGCAATTTCGACGGTTGAGGCGGGAACTCATTCTATACGCCGAAGCTCAGGGCATCTACTCCGACGAGGATGTCTTCAGACGCATCTCGTGACAGTCACGCTTGACACCCACGTTCTGGTGGCCGCGTTCATTTCGAGGGGCGTCTGCCACGACTTGTTCGAGTACCTCTGCCGCCATCACACCGTAGTCACGTCGGAATACATCCTCGACGAGTTTCGAAATGCGCTCGTCAACAAGCTCCGATTTCCGAAGCCAAAAGCAGTCGCCGCCGAGAAGCTGGTCCGCAGTCGCGCATCAATCGTGGACGACGTTCAGCCGGCGACTCGCACGTCCCGCGACCCGGACGACGACTGGATTCTGTCCATCGCGGCGACAAGCGCGAGCGATTGCCTGGTTACGGGCGATGACGACCTGTTGTCATTGAAGCGATATCAGGATACCGAGATTGTCCGGCCCAGCGATTTCTGGGAGTTTGAGATCCGTATGCAGAAATCATGACCAAGCCCGTTTCCACCTCCCTCCTACTGCTCGCGATCCTGACCTCCAGTTCTCTGCCCGGGCCCACCCAAGCTCAGGAGGCACCGCTTCAGACCTTCCATCTCTCCCAAGTCCGCCTCCTCGACGGCCCTTTCAAGAACGCACAAGACCGAAATCTGGACTACATCATGGCGATGGATCCTGACCGGCTACTGGCGCCCTTCCTGCAAGAGGCCGGCCTTCCGACGAAAGCCGAGTTCTATGGTAACTGGGAATCCAGCGGACTGTCCGGCCATATCGGAGGCCACTACCTGAGTGCACTCTCACTCATGTACGCCTCTACTGGCGACGAAGAAGTTCTTGGGCGCCTTCAGTACATGATCAGTGATCTCAAAAGAGCACAGGCCGCCAACGGCAACGGATACCTGGGCGGCGTGCCGGGCGGCAAGGCGATGTGGGACGAGATTGCCGCCGGACAGATCAAGGCGGAGCCGTTCGGTCTCAACGACAAGTGGGTCCCGTGGTACAACCTCCACAAGCTCTACGCGGGCTTGCGAGACGCCTACCTGCATGCCGGAATCAAGGATGCCGGAGGCATGCTCGTGGCTTTGGCCAACTGGACTCTCGAGTTGACCACGGATTTGAGCGACGAGCAGATCCAGACGATGCTGCATACCGAGCATGGCGGCATGAACGAGATCTTCGCCGACGTCGCCGCCATCACCGGCGACCCGAAGTATCTCCAGCTTGCTCGTCGCTTCTCGGATCGCCGGATCCTCGATCCCCTGTTGCGCGAGCAGGACGAATTGACGGGCTTGCATGCCAACACACAAATCCCCAAGGTGATCGGCTTCGAGCGGATCGCCGAACTAGCCGCCGACACTGTCAAGCCCGACACCGGAAGCTGGGAGGACGCCGCCGCCTACTTCTGGGATACGGTCGTGAATAATCGCTCGGTCGCCATCGGTGGAAACAGTGTGCGCGAGCACTTCAATGACCCGGGCGATTTCGAGTCGATGGTCACAGACAAGCAGGGACCGGAGACCTGCAATACCTACAATATGTTGCGGCTCACCAGGCTGCTCTATCAGGCTCACGGTTCCAGCGACTACGTGGACTACTACGAGCGAGCGCTGTACAATCATATCCTCGCCACCCAACATCCCGAACACGGCGGGCTCGTCTATTTCACCCCCATGCGGCCCGGCCACTACCGCGTCTATTCACAGCCCGATGAGGCCATGTGGTGCTGCGTTGGCTCAGGTATTGAGAGCCAATCGAAGTACGGAGCATTCATCTACGCACACCGCGACGACGAACTGTTCGTCAACCTCTTCATCGCGTCGACGCTAGACTGGAAGTCGAAAGGGATCCGAATTACGCAGGAGACGGGCTTTCCGGATGAGGAGGTGACGACCATTCGGATTGATCAGACCGGATCGTTCACCCTCAACCTGCGTCATCCGGGATGGGTCGAACGTCGAACGTCCAACGTCGAACGTCCAACGTCGGACACTTCGACAAGCTCGGGGCAGGCCGTCGTACCTCGAACTTCACGCGGAATGACTATAGCGGTCAACGGTATGCCGCAAGACGTGCAAGTCCAATCGAACGGTTACGTACGCATAGCGCGGGATTGGCAGGTCGGTGACCAAGTGCACGTCACACTTCCAATGCATGCTCGTCTCGAGCAAATGCCCGACGATTCAGGCTACTACGCAGTGCTTTACGGTCCGATCGTTCTGGCGGCGAAGGTGGACCCGTTCGAGGGTGAGCAGCTGAACTTCCTCGCAGACGACAGTCGGATGGGACACGTGGCAGAGGGGCCGGTGTGTCCTGGTGATGCCGTTCCGACGTTGGAAATCGCGTCCGATGACATTTCAGGGAAACTGGTGCCGGCCCCGGGCGAGTCCTTGACGTTTCGAGCGCCGGATCTGATTCGCGGTCCGCATCATGACGTAACGCTCATCCCGTTCTTCAGGCTTCATGATGCGAGGTACGTGGTCTATTGGCCTGAGGTGGCACGATGACAAAACTCATTCCTCGTCCAGGACGTCCCGCAGGTGCTCCCCGTCCCCAAGATCAAACCGGGCGCCCATCTTTCGGGTGGCCCATTCCAGTCGACCCGGATCCTGGTCGGCGTGTGAAAGATTCCGGGCGAGAACCTCAGAGACGATCTCGTCAATGGATTTTCCTTCGAGGCGGCTCCGCTTCTTCAGTTGTGCCAGGACCGTGGCATCGATGTTGATCGTAGTTCGCGGCATGATGCGTGATGTTAGATACAGCAGCAGATGTTCCACTACTCACGCCGCGCCAACCTCTCCGAATATGTACTCCTCCAAGAAGGGATTGCGGAACTTGCCGTCAGGATCGTACTCCTGAAGCAATGCCCTGAAATCAGGCAGTCTTTCGTAGCGGGATTGGATCCGACGTGCGGACATTGTGAACAACTTACCCCAATGCGGAACGGCCTCATAGGGCTCGAGCGCTTCTTCTATCAAAGGGAGCAGGTCCTTCAGCGCGCTCCAATCCTGCTTCCACGTAAAATGGAAACCGGTGCTGGGCCGGTCGTAGCACGGACTTATCCAGAGGTCGTCCGCGTCGACGGTGCGTATTTCTGAAATCATCAGCAGTGGCGCCAGCTGGTCCCCAAAACTGCGGAGCACGCGTATCACATCTCTCGAATATTCACGCCGTACGAAATATTCGCTCTGCAATTCCCTCCCGCTGCTGGGGGTAAACTCCATGCGGAAATGCGGCAAGCGCTCATACGAGGGTCCGGGTACTCCCACTTGCTGGGTGCAATTGACGGCGGCGTGTCCCGGTATCGGATGCATGTTCCTCGTCGCCAATCGAGCGCCGAAAAACTCCGGTTCGGCTTCCACGGTAGCCGGCACTAAGCGAGGCAAAGTGTGGTCAACTGCAATCTTGCGTTTGATCCAGATCTGGTTGACGGTGTCCGACTGCCAGTCGGTGAACAGACTGACACTGTATCCGCTGGATAGAATTTCTTCGAGGTGATCGTCCAGCGCGGCCGGCGGCAGGTTCAAATAGACATGCTGCGTCATGTCGAAAGCAGGTTGGATCTCCAAGGTAAACCGGGTGACAACGCCGAGTCCTCCCAAGGCGACGACCGCTCCGCCAAACCCCATATCCTCCCCGTCGCGGGAGAGGGCGACCAACTCCCCGTCCGCCTTGATGAGCTCGATGGCCGCCACGGCAGTGGCAAGATTGCCGCTGGTCACACCGGAGCCGTGGGTGGCGGTCGCGCAGGCGCCCACGATATTGATGTGAGGCAGGGAGGCCAGGTTGTGCAGAGCGTAACCCCTCTCGTGAAGAAAGGGGCATAGGTCCCCGTATCGAATGCCCGCCTCCACCGTCACCCTGCGCAACTTCTCGTCGAGATTTACGATCTGATTCAGATTCCGAAGTGAAATCTGGCGCTCTCTGCTGTCGGCGATAGCGTTGAAGCAATGGCGGGACCCAAGCGGCCTGATATGCGCGGCGCTCCTTACTATTTCTTGTGCCTCGCCGACGGTCCGTGGCAGATGGAGTCGTTGTGTACTATAGGTGAAATTCCCCGCCCAGTTTGACCGAACCGACGTCGCGATCTCACTGCTCATCGTCTTTCGTTTATTTTAATTGCCCCGGCGAAGAACGAACGAGGCAACCAACCAGATCAACCTCATGTTTTGCAAAGCGCCCCTCTACAGCCTTGGTATCCTGGCTGCATTTTCATCCACGGCCTTGGCTCAAGAGAAGTCTACGGTATTCCTCGACAGCACGGCCCAGGTAATTCGAGGCTTTGGGGCTGCCAACATCGTCACGTGGCGTCCTGACATGACCGAGGGCGAGATGGAGACGGCCTTTGGCGTCGGTGAAGGGCAGCTCGGCTTTTCAATTCTCCGTCTTCGCATTGCGCCGAATCAGAACCAGTGGTCGGTCAATCTTCCGAGTGCAAGACGGGCGAACGAAATGGGCGTGACGATCATCGGCTCGCCGTGGTCCCCGCCGGCGTCCATGAAGACGAACAACAATCTCATTGGCGGCGAGCTTCGCGACGATATGTTCGACGACTATGCGGCGCACCTTGACGCCTTCAACACGTACATGGATAACGAGGGTGTTCCTATCTACGCGGTGTCGGTACAGAACGAGCCCGACATCCAAGTGAGCTATGAATCGTGTGACTGGAGTCCGGAGGCCATGCGCAAGTTCATGGCGGAGAATGCCGGTTCGATCGGCACGCGCGTCATCGCCCCCGAGTCATTTCAGTTCCGTAAGCAGATGTCGGATCCCATTCTAAATGATTCGGCGGCGACTGCGAATCTGGACATCCTCGGCGGCCACATTTACGGAGGCGGACTGGCGAGCTATCCCCTCGCCGAGGAAAAGGGCAAGGAGCTCTGGATGACGGAGCACCTCGTTCTCGAGACAGACCTCGAGGCGAATATCGGGACGGCGTACGAAATCCAGCGAGTCATGAAGGCAGGGATGAGCGCCTACATATGGTGGTACATCGTCCGCTTCTACGGGCCGATAGCCGACGATGAGAATGAAGATTACCGAAAAGGAGAAATCACGAAGCGTGGCTATATGATGTCTCAGTTTTCGAGGTTTATCCGCCCGGGTTTTGTGCGGATACACACCCAGGGGCCCGACCTCCGATCAGGTGTTTCGACCACCGCGTATAGAGACAGCTCGAATGTGGTGATCGTAGCGATAAATACTTCGGAATCGTCCAAGGAAGTGAGTTTCACATTGGATGGAGGCAGCGCGGGTCCGTTGAAGAGATATGTCACGAGTGAAACGCAGGATGTCGAGGAGTTGGGCCCTGTCGAGGTTTCGCAGGGCGGCTTCACGGTCACGCTGGGGCCCAACAGCGCGACGACTTTCGTGGCGGATTACTCGGCCGTGTCAAGCGAGAACGACGCGGTGCCCGGGAGTTCGTCACAACTCTTGCAAAATTATCCCAATCCGTTTCGTTCGTTGACGACGATCGGTTACAACGTCCCCCAAGCCGGTGAGGTGACGCTCGAAGTCTTCGACCTTTTGGGGCGCAAGGTGAGGACCCTCGAGAGTGGTTTTCTTTCGGCCGGCCGTCGCGAGGTTGCTTTCGAGGCATCTGGATTGTCCCCGGGGATGTACGTGTTTCAGCTAAGCGTGGGCGATTCCGTTGAGACGCGGATGATGACGTTGGTTGAGTAGTTTTTGAGCGTATGGTCTCGGGTCGCAACTCGTTTAGTTGCGAGCCTCCGCATCTTGAACACAACGCCATCCCTGGCCGTCCTCCCGGTCGAAACAAACTTGAAAACTCACTGGATCGTCTTGACACGTCAGTGAATGATGTGTATTGTAAGGTAATGCAACCGATTTCATGAAATCGGTTGCGCAGACCTCCCAGGGCATGGCCACAACGATTCAAGACGTCGCTCGGATTTCAGCTGTCTCCGCGTCTACTGTGTCCAGGGCATTTAATCATTCCGCCCTGGTAAATGAAGAGACCCGGCAACGCATCTTTGCCGCGGCCAAGCTACTCAACTATGTACCCAACGCCTCGGCGCGCAGTCTGAGCATAGGCCGTACGAAAGTGATCGGCGTGATACTGCCGCTGGCGCATGGCGAATTCTTTTCCGTGCTGATAAGGGGTGTCGACGAGGCGGTTGTCGACGCGAAGAGAGAGCTTCTCATCGCCGGAACGCACAATGACCTGGCTTCAGCCCAGTCGGCCTTCAACCGAATGAACGGCTGGGTCGACGGCTTTCTCGTAGTGACGCACAACCTGAATCACGATGCGATGCTCGAGGCCGCTCCCAGCAGTACGCCGACTGTTTTTTTGCATGCGCCGAAACCGCTTCCGGGGCATTCGTCGCTTCAAACTGACAATTTGGAATCGGCCTGTTTGGCGGTTCGTCACCTGATCGACGAAGGACACACTCGAATCGCGATGGTGAAAGGGCCGGAGACGAACGGCGAAGCGCACGAGCGCTTTTTGGGCTACAGGAAGGCGCTTCGCGAGGCCGGGCTCCCGATACCTCCCGAGCTCGTTTACAATGGAGACTTTACCCGCGAGGGCGGTATGGAAGCAGGGCGCGCGCTGCTTTCAAAGAATCACCGTCCGACCGCCCTGTTTGCGGCCAACGACGACTCGGCGATCGGCGTGATATTCGCACTGGGCGAGCGCGGATGCCGGATTCCCGACGACATGGCGGTGATCGGGTTCGACGACATCCCAAGCGCCAAGTACCAGACTCCATCCCTGTCGACGATCCACGTTCCGATTTGCGAGATGGGAAGGCGGGCCGTTGAGACACTGGTCGCAGCTATCGACGATCCGGACGGTTACGAGCCCGAGATTTTCAATTTCAATGGCGTCTTAAAGGCGCGGGCGAGCACGATTGGAGGCCGGTACGTGGCCGACGCCGACCCGCCGTTTGTGCCCCTCACTGGAACCCGATGACTGGTCCGGAACGGCATATAGATACAATTTCAATCGGTTTGCACACCATGTCGAACGCGAAACACATATCGCTCAGCGTACTCCTGCTACTACTGGGAGTCACTTTCTCGTATGGGCAATCTGGTCATGGGGACATTGAGGGAACCGTGACGGATGCCTTCACCGGGGAAACCCTTGTCGGTGTAAACGTCACGATAGATGGAACCAGCATCGGCGCCGCTGCCGACCTGGACGGTCACTTTGTTCTGAGGAGGGTTCCTTCCGGCAATCATGTATTGGTGTTCAGCTATATCGGATATGAAACATCGAGAAGACCCATTGAGGTGCGCTCCGGAGAGCGACTCGAGGTCGATATGGCGCTCACGGAGGAGAGAATAACGGGCGATGAAGTCACAATCAGTGCACAGCGACAGGGCCAGCAACAGGCTATTAACCGGCAGATCACCTCGGATCACATCGTTAACGTGGTTTCTGAGGCGAGATTGCAGGAATTGCCTGATTTCAATGCGGCTGCTGCGCTTAGTCGACTTCCCGGTATCTCTACCCAGAAAAGTTCAGGCGAAGACAACAAAGTGGTCATCCGAGGCCTGTCGCCTAAGTACAACGCAGTTGAGGTAGAGGGGGTCAGGCTGTCCGCTACCGGCAGTACCCAGATCGGACTTTCCTCCAACCCGAATCAGGGAAACACAAGTGTGAGCAGCGACCGAAGCGTGGACTTGACGACCGTGTCGCCTTACATGATCCGGATGATCTCTCTCTACAAGGCGCTGACTCCGGACATGAATGCGAACGCGATCGGCGGCACAGTCAACATGGAATTGCGGGAAGCTCCGCGTGGTCCTCGCGGGTCGTTGCTGCTCCAGGGCGGGTACACCGCGAAAAGCAGCACCTATGGCAATTACAGAGCCATCGCGTCCGCGAGTAACCGCTTTTTCAATGATAAGCTGGGTGCTTACGCTTTCTTGCTCTCGGAATCATACGACCGTGATGCCGACAATTTGACCGCGGATTATGGAATCAGGGCCGATGCCGTCGAACAAGATCCGGGAACAGGATTTCGTCCGGTACAGGTTAATTCGGTGACGTTCAACCGACACCTTGAAACCAGAGACCGTTACGGCGCCAACCTGATTCTGGATTACAATATCCCGCACGGCTCCCTCAAGTCGATCAACATGTATACCCGGTTGAACTCCGATTATACCGATCACCGGCAGGCGATTGAGTACGGTACCGGACGTATGAACTGGAACCTCCGTCTGGGAGAAGGTGCAATTGACCAGCGGCTGCACACGCTGAAGATGGATTACGATCTTCGCTTTCTGAGGGCAGATCTTTCTGCCAGCTATTCGTCTTCAAGCAACGTTTTGGATGGTTCTCCCTCTAT
>DATKEJ010000117.1:0-4400 GCA_035512315.1 Rhodothermales bacterium
ACCCATCGAAGGTTCGCACCCCCAGGTTCCACCGGAGCCGGATACCCACCGATCCGCCAAAGACAAGAAACCATGAGAGTCCGCAAGAGCTTGTCCCGCATGCCCCAGCCCGAACGCGAGGCCTTCCTCGCCGCGCTGCTGCAGATGAAGAACACGATAGCCAATCCGCTCGAACCCGACACGAGCAAGCACATCAGCATCTACGACCAGTTCGCGCTGATCCATAATGCCGCGGATGCCCAGATTCAACTGAGCGGCGCGACCGCGGTCGACCCGGCCCACCAGGGATCCGCGTTCGGCCCATGGCACCGCGAGTTTCTGGTCCGCTTCGAGCTCGAACTACAGAAGTTTGACCCCACCGTGATGCTGCCGTACTGGGACTGGACCGACGGCCCGGGCAACATGAACATCATCTTCAACGAGTTCGGCATGGGTCCCGACGGCAATCCTGGCGACGGCGACCGGATCGGGCTCGGTTACTTCTCGTACCAGAAACCCGACACCGGATCCAATACGACGCCCCTTCCGCCTGCCTTGGTATCCTGGCACGATGAACGGCTGGCACTGCGACCCGCGGATTGTGATCGGCCCCTCCTACAATGATCTGCGCCGGAATCTGGATCCGTTCGGCAATCTCGCCACGCCGGCGAACGTGCGTACGACACTGGATACGCCGGCCTGCTCGTCGGACGTGCTCTCGGACCATGGACCATGGACCCCGGACTACTTAAGCAGCACCATCTTCCTCGTCTTCACAAAACTCCCCGCTTCCATGCGGACGAAATACACGCCGCTGGGAAGATTTTCCGTCTCCCAAAGGACGGAGTGCCTCCCCAGTGACTGATGTCCAGCGACCAGTGACTCGACAATCCTGCCGAGACCGTCGAATGCGACGAGGTTGACCTCAACTGCTTTTGGCAGATCGTACGCGATGGTCGTCGCCGGATTGAATGGATTCGGGTAGTTGCCGTGGAGCGCGAAAGAAGTGGGAATTGCGGGATCGGTCCCGTCCGTCGAGGTAACAACGGCAGGTTGCACCACATTGCCCTGCGAATCGACCGCATAGACGGTGATGCCGTCAAGCTTTCCGGCGGATGGTTCAGGCGCGATGACGACCATGTACGCCTCGCCGGGCGTCGTGAGCTCGAGCCGGAAGACTTCGGATTCGTCGGGGTTTCCATCCGGCGTCAGGACGAGGTTGTACGCACCGGGCGTTTCAATTTCAGCATACGTGCTCGTTTGACCGAAGGCGAAATCTTCTGCGATGAGGGTCGGTTCAGGCTCCGTCATGAGGGTTACGTCGAGGGCCGGAAGAGTGGCTGCGGCGTGGATCACCGCCATGTCGACGTGGTTGGGATTCTCCGAGTTGTATCGTGCCTGACCCACGAGGAGAGCCTGGTTGTTTCCTTCGGAATCGACCGTCAAGACGATTCCTGAGCTGACGCCGAGTGACTCGACCAACAAAGAATCGAATGCCGAAGCGCGATCCTCCGACTCACTTGGCACGAGGTAGATGTAGAACGGATACCGGCTGACTGGGACATCTTGAAATCTTATTGCCTCACCTACCGCGATATCGTCTGCCAGAAGCGCGTCATTTAAATAGACGTCGATTGAGCCGGCCGATCGTTTCTCTGCCTGCGGGTTGTGCACATGCGCCCAGATCAAAAGTCCAGCCACACCGTATTCGCTTGGAAGGTCCACCCCGAATTCGTCCCGGGCCTCAAATCCCCTCGAACTGAATGCCTCGACCCGGTTCAAACCGGCTGGTCTCTGCGCCCATGAGGGGTCTCCCGAGCTTGTCCCGGCACCCCAGCCCATCTCGATCACAATCTGATGTTCCTCCCCGGGGCCCAGCGATCCGATCTCGCACTTGATCTCAGAGATACCGAACCTGACTAGTTCGGGTTCTTCACAGTTGCCGTCAGATCTTACGTAAGCGAAATTGTCGGCCACGTAGCTATCGAAAATTTCGACTTGTGATACCTCCCTGAACGTCTCGTTTCTCACAGCGATCTTGAAGGGAATGATCTGGCCCAGTAGGTAGTTGTCTTGTGGCGCATCCTTTGTAACGGTGAGCAGCTGATCCACGTTGAATGCTGCATCTGCCCAGTCGTTGGAGGCGTCGATGTCGGGAAAGTTGCCGCGGACGAAATGCACGATGTTTCGATGCTTGCCGGCAACGGTGGCGATCATTTTCACGACCACCGTCGCCCATTCCCCGGGCGAGATTAGTCCGAGCTGACACTTTGCGATGCGCACGTCGCCAAGGAGAACATCACCCGACTCATCGCACGTGCCCTGTGACGGTTCAATCGACACGAGCTCGGCGCCGTCGTAGAAGTCTTCGATTACCGCGTTGAGCGACTCAATTTCTCCTTGATTCGTGACGGTAATTGTGAACGTCAATGTGTCCCCAATTACCACTACGGTGTCCTCAGTGACCTTCTCGACCTTCACATCGCCGAGCGCCCGCGGTGTCGTCCGGCCCACAATCTCTGAGATCAGAGATCGGACGCCGTTCTCGCAGTTCCGCAGGGGCGTCCAATCGGTGCCGCAGCCGAGTCTGCCGCCCGGATTGCGAATCACGGCGTCGTCTCCAAACTCTTGACCGCTGCCGCGAAAGAACCCGTCCTCGCCAGGATTCGAATTCAGCGCATATCCAATCCAATACTTGCCGGATGAAAGATGCCCTGCGTTTTCCGGGAACCGAAACCTGAAAGGGTTGTGGCCATCGATTGGAAGCGTGTAATTCGCGATGACGTTGGAACCAGGTCGTCCGTTATCGTCGGAATAAATGACGACATCCATGGTCGGATTGTCGGGCACATTCTGAAAGTACGTTCCTCCAAGCCGGCCCGAAACCAGTTGCCAATCCCCGGGACCAATTACAAAATCTTCTGCCGCGACAGAGCTGAAGTCTTTCAGTTGGGGGTCGGCCCCGAAATCATTTGCCCACACCTCTCGGAGAAAGGGTGCGCCGAATTGGTTGACGATAACGACTTCGTCTGTCGAGGAGTTCTGCTCGCGGGTCTGCTGACCAAGGCTGAAGTTCTGCAGTTGGAAGTCGACGGGACCCGGAGCGCCGCCGTCGGCTCCGAAAAAGAGAGCGAATGCGGTGACCGCTGTCATGTCGGCGCCTTGGCCGGTCGGGGTCAAGTCGTCGAAAGATATCTCGTAATACTCGTCGGAACTCGTTGATAATGTTAATTTTATCTCGGAGTAGTCGCCTGCGCTGGAGAACGCAACAAGGGCGACGGTTGCGGGTGGACCGTTGTTGATTCCGTGGAATGTGAAGCTGTCGAGCGTCCCATTTCCTGTGAAATCAAGCGGTGGGTCGATGCCGTCGCTCGCGTGTAGCGTGACCGGATCACCGTCTTTACCATCAAGCGTAAGGATGAACTGAACCGTCGACCCATCTGACGAAGTGATGTGCAAACCGGACTCCGAATTTGCCAACGCGGTCGCCTCGTCGTGATCCGAATAGTCGACCAGGGTCAACACTCCGTCGGACTCACCGCCGAAGGCGGAGCTCAGCGTGGAGAGACCGTTGGAGATCGACACTCCTTTCGAGGCAGTAGCATACGCATCCTGAGAGTCGGGCGACATTACCGACAGAGATGGGGTGGCCCAGTCGAAGGGATCGATCTTGACGACTGACTGTGCAAGACAGACCTGTGCCAATAGCCCCACGGCCAGGATGATTGACATCACAACGAAGCCAGGAACAGAGAATTGTGATCGATGCATGGTTAGGCTCATTTGATCGGGGTGATGCTTGTGGCTCTACAATCAACGCCGGTTTTTGGGGCAGAGGTGATCATCGTCGGGTCCGCCGGTTATGATTTTCCCTGGCAAAAGGGCACTCGGACCTGACGCCCGACCCCGGTCCTCTGACCCCGGACTACTTGAGCAGCACCATCTTCCTCGTCTCCACAAAACTCCCCGCTTCCATGCGGACGAAGTACACACCGCTGGGCATGTCCCGGCCATCCCACGTCACCGAATATGCGCCCGGTGCCCGGTGTCCGGTGCTAAGTGACGTCAGGGTTCGGCCCAGTGCGTCATGAACCTTGATGTGTACGTCTACCGGTTCAGGAACGTCGTAGCGGATGGTTGTCGCAGGATTAAACGGATTCGGGTAATTGCCGTGGAGCGCAAACACGATTGGCTGTTCTCCGCCGGTTTCGGTCGACGTCACGACAGCGGGCTGGACCACATTGCCCTGTGAGTCGATGGCATACACCGCAATCCCCTCGAGCTTGCCCGCCGCCAGTTCCGGACCGATGACGACCATGTATGCCTCGCCCGCGGACGTGAGCTCGAGCCGGAAAACCTCGGACTCGTCGGGGTTTCCATCGGGCGTGACGACGAGGTTGTAGGCTCCGGGCATCGAGATT
>DATKEJ010000118.1:0-6669 GCA_035512315.1 Rhodothermales bacterium
ATTCGAATTCGACTACGAGAACGCCTCCCCGGGCGAGCCGCTGATCTGTATCTGGACCCGCTCGCGGGCCTTCAACGAGGGGAACTACGAGGATGTCAATAAGCACGGCATTGTGACGGACACCGTCCGGTACGAGTTCGAGAAAGCCCGCGGGCATTTTTTCTTCCCCGGGTTCGACACGCTGCCCGCCGACGGATATCCGGACCCCTGGCTGACGGTGGATATGGAGTACGAGTGTACGTATCGGGGCCGGCGGGCCTTCGGGCTGGAGTACGAATTCATCTACTCGAGCGAGTTCCAGTGAGATCGAGCGCCTTACGGTGAACTTTCCAGGCTGCGGCCGGCCGCGCCGGCCGCTCGTCAGCCGGATCGCCCAGGTCTCGTCTCGCGGCTTAAGCACAAGCGCCACCGTCCCGCCCGCTGAGAACGCCAGGCCGAGGGCCCGACGGTGCCTGATCGGGAAAGCCTCAGTTGAACTGGCTGAAGTCGAAGACGCAATCAAAGTCCTCCTTGTCGTGCGATTTGCCCAACTTCTCCACGACAATGGAGGGATCAGAGACCATCTGAGCGCGCCACTTTCCGCCGATACAGCTTCATCGACTCGGTCAGATGCGTATTTGGCTCCGCGTCATCCCCAACGATAACCTCAAACCGGGACCAGTCGCGCAGTGAAAGCTCCGTGACCTGGTGTTCATTGATGACCTTGACGGCGTCCCTCAAAACGGTTGAGAGCACAAACGAGGTGACAGATTCTCCGAGCAGCGATGCGGCTCGCTCGATGATCGTTTTCTGAGTCAGGGTGGAACGGAGTTCCAACCGCGCGTCTTTGGGTGCGTCGTCGTCAAACCGAACATCCGAATTAGTGCTATTTGTGGCCATATCGTCGTCGGAACCGGTGGATAGTGTACGGCAAATTGCCGCACTGACGGTATATGATTGACTCGATCGTCAGTTCCAACCTGTCGAGTTTCCGTTTACCAGCCAGCCCGTTGTCCCCCTCCCGAAGGGGATTGGACGATCTCCTGGTCGCCGGACGGGGAAACCATTGTGTTCGGCTCCGGCCGAAGCGGCGCAGTGCAGCTCTGGCGGATGCCCGCGACCGGACGGGAAGCCCACCAGCTCACGACAATTGGCGCTGTGTGGTGGTATCCGGTCTGGTCACCGGATGGAAGCCTGATCGCCATCTCGTCAGAGCCCCACGCCTCCTGCGAATCATTAGCGGACAAGGACCATCGACCTCGCTTCGCGACGGCCGTCGGCTTCGAGCACATAAAAATAGTTCCCCGAAGGCGCCATCGCGCCTTCCAGGGTCGTTCCATCCCACACCGCGCTGTGACTTCCGGCAGACGACAGAGCTCCGGCAATCGGCCTTGCGACCACCCTACCCAGGGCGTCGTAAACCGTCAGCGAAATGCGCGCCGCTTTTACGAGGCTGTACTCGATCGTAGTCAAAGTCGTGAAAGGATTCGGATAGTTTCCGCGCAACTGAAAGCTTCGAACGTTCTCGTACTCTGTGGCCAGCACGGGACCACTTAAGGTCACGACATTGCTCGCCTCGCTCTCGATCGAATTGCGGCTCACGCTTCTGACGTGGTAGTAGTATGTCGCGTCAGCGATCTCCGGCATGTCGACGAACGTATTTTCGCCGGTAACCGCTATAAGATTCGTCACATCAGTGATAACCGAATCGGCGTCAGGCTCCTCGACTGCTAAAGCACGATATACGGCGTAACGGGCCGTCTCAGAGACGGCGTCGGCTTTGTTCGCGGGGTTCCATGCCAGTACCACATTACCATTATCGCCCCACTCCCAGGTCAGCCCAGCCGGCGCTTCAGGCAGCGACAAATCCTTCCATTCCATCACAGGGTGCAACGCCGGACGACGATAGAGGTCGGTGCGGAGTGAGTCGGCGAAGCCCTTGCTTCCATATACCGTGAGGTTCTTCGCGCGGAAGAACACGCTACCCGAGATCGCTTCATTGGCCCGATTATAACGGACTTGGTTCGGTATTTCGCGGGCTGAGAAGAGTGTACCGCTGAATGTCGCTCCGTCAGCCCGATATAAGCCGTGGCCTGGATACAGGTGACGACCAACGGCCGACGTCTGCTCCGCCCACCAATCAGCCAGCTTGGCGTAATCCTGCCCACCGCCAAAAGCCCAATAAAGCTGTGGGCTCAGGTAATCGATGGTTTGGGCTTCGAGCCAGGCGGTCGCGTCGGCGTAGATCACATTGTATGCATCGAGGCCGACGATGCCGGTTGGTACCCCGTTCTTCCAGATGCCGAAGGGGCTGATCCCGAACTTGATGTTGGGATCGATTGCGTCCAGCGTGTCGTGAAGCGCCTCGATCAGAATGTCGACGTTATTGCGGCGCCAATCTCCTCGATTGTTGAAGCCCCGGTTGTGATCCTCGTACGTCTGGTCGTCCTCGTTGGTAATCTGATTGGGCGGATACGGATAGAAATAGTCGTCGAAGTGCACGCCATCGATGTCGAAGCGCGTCGCTACGTCGGCGATGACTTTAATGATGTGCTCTCGGGTCTCGGGCAGGCCTGGATCGAAGGTCTGGAGCGACCCGAACGTCAGCATCCAGTCTGGGTGGGTCTGCGAAACGTGGTCTGCCGAATTCGTGTAACCGGATCCCCGAACCGCTCGGTACGGATTGAACCACGCGTGGAGTTCCACTCCCCGTTTGTGGGCGTGCTCAACAGCAAACTCGAGCGGATCCCAGCGCGGATCGGGCGCCTGGCCCTGTGTCGAGGTCAGCCAGTACGACCACGGCTCGTAGTCGGACTGATACAGGGCGTCGGCCTCGGATCTTACCTGAAAGAAGATCGCATTAATGCCTATGGATGCCAGCTCGTCGATCATCTTGACGAGCTGCTCCTTTTGGACCGACGGTTGATTCTGTCCGACGGGTGGCCAGTCAAGCCGAAGTACGGTTGCGATCCACGCGGCTCGGAACTCGTACTTGGGCGGTTCGGAAGACTGAGCCCACGCCTCAGTCACGACGATTGAGGCAAGCACTGTTACCGCGGTGAGAAGCCGGGTGTGAAGTCGGTTGAGGAACATCATTCTGTCTGGAAAAAAAGGGGCGCCCGATTGGATCGGACGCCCCCAGATCTCAGGGAGACAGTATTGAGCCTACTTGAGCAATGTCATTGTCCCCGTCAGGTATTGGCCGTTGACCTCCAGGTGATAGAAGTAATTACCTGAGGCAAGCCCATCTGCATGGAACGAAGCCGCGTACGTGCCTGCAACCATGTGCTCATCCACGAGCGTCCGTACGAGTCGTCCGTAACTGTCGTAGACCTTCAGCGTCGCCACGCCCGGCTCGGTGAGCGTGAACGCGATTTGGGTCGACGGATTGAACGGGTTCGGATAGTTCTGCTCCAGCGTGAACGCGGTCGGGATGCCATCTCCGATGCGTTCGATTGCCGTCACATTCTTCCTGACGAACTTCTTGACCGCCACCTGACGCTCAGGAGCCACCTGCCCGCTAGTGTTCACATCCCACAGCACAGCATAGGCCGTGTTTCCATCGGGCGCGAAGGCCATGCCACGAGCGAATTCGGTGATCGGATCGCTCGGAAACTCGAGTGTGAACTGGAAGCTATGATCGTGCTGGTCAGTGAACTTACCGAATTCCGGGTCGAAAACTCGCCACCGTAGCCAGTTTTCAGGATCGGCCCAGACAGTGCCTGAGTCCGCGCGGGAGTCGTTCGAGATCCAAATGTTGCCATCCTGATCGCGCGTGAATGACTCAGCCCAGATGCCCCTCCACAACGTATCGGGGTCGCCAAACGGGCTGAACTCGTCGGCTCTACTGTATACGTGGAGCTCGCCATTGGTGAAGCCACCCCAATAGATCGTATTACCGTCGCCCGACACCTCGAAACCTCTGGAGAAACCGCGCGCGGTGTCGACGGCTGTCCCGACGAACTCGAAATCTTCCGAGTAGATCTGGATCGGGTTATTCTGAATAACGGCCCCGACAAAGATGGTTCCGTCGTTGGTAACCGCCGGCTGTGCCATAGACGGATTAGACCAAAGGGCGCCTGGGACAACGTGGTTCATGCCTTCGCCCGTCGTGTGATCGATGCGCCACATGTTCCCTGAGCCATCAACGTGGAGAATGTTGCCATTATGGTCAGCCCGCAGGCCACGCGCTGAGGAAAACAAGGTGTCGGTGACTCCGTCGACCGTGATCGTTCGGATCGGGGTGAACGCCTCAGTTCCATCGGGATTGTAGACGTAGATTGCCACCGTAGAAAGAGCGGCTCCCGAGGCGTCTCTGAGTGAGTCTCCCGTAACTGGATCGAGCCATGCAGAAGCAAAAAAGGGCGTGAGCCAGACCTTGCCTTCAGCATCGACAGCGACACCGTGCATGTTTTCGGTAAAGGTCGTGTCGTCGGGGAATCCTCCCTCTTCTTCCCAGACCATCTGGCCTGAGGCCAAAGCGGGAATAAGGAGAATCGTGAAGAGTGATAATGCTTTTCTCATTTGTCTTTCTCGGTTTTAAGGTGGTACTGCCAGAGTATCGGCCAGACCTGTTCAGTTTACAGCTCCTTCTCGTCGTGTATTGATCCTAAATAGGTTGGGATTCGCGTCTCGTGTCTTGGCTTTGTTCATATACAGAAATGGGGCCAGACCCCAAGCTAAGTCGAAGGCAGGCGTCTGCAGGATACCCGGATAGAGCGCCTCGGCTGAACCGTCAGGTTGCACCAGAACGATCGGGTCATCTGCATCTGTCCCTACGAGTATCTCGCCGCTCGCCGCGACGGCGATCGAAAGCGCCTCGGCGTCGAACTGTGCGGTAATATTGGCGACTTGCTCGCCCGACCCGATGCCGCCATTGGCGTCGATCGGGAATCTCCAGAGGCTGCTGACATCGTTTTTGGTCGCGGTCGCGTAGAGAACTCCATCCGCCACAGCAAGATCGGTAACGTCGGCCTCGAACGGAAATTCGGTTATCGACCCATCTGCAGCAATCCGATACAGATTCTCATTATCGCCTCCGGTCCAGAAGTCACCGGACGCGTCGAGAGTGATAGTACTCAGCTTTACTGATTGGTCTTCGATGATGGCAAATGCCTCCTGCGCGCCTCCCTCAGCGAACCTGAAAGCCGCCCTCAAACCTCGGACAGCGTAGAGCATTCCGTCGGTACCGAAAGCCAAGCCATCCCACTTGAAGGTGGTCTGAACCCAAGTCCGCCGCGAGCCGTCAGGAGCAAACTCGATGATGCCGATCGAACGTCCGTCGGAGAATATGGAGACGACCAGGTTTCCATCGGCGTCGGTAGTCATCCCGAAGGGTTCCTCGAAAGCCGCGATGTCGCCGAATGACTCGACAGCCGCTTCCAGTTTGTAGGGGATGGAGTTACTAAAATTCTCAGCACCGATCACAGCGATCTTGATCTCTGCATTCTCGGCCGGCTCGTTTGGTGGAAGCACCAATAGCGCACTGGCGCTCGCCTCCAGAACTTCGCCTCTGGCCTTACCGAAAAAGACGAGGTTGTTTTCCAGGGTGGTAGAGAAGTTCTGTCCGGCGACGGTGACGACATCCACTCCGGCAAATGCCGAACCGGCGGGCTCTACGTTGCTGATGACTGGATCGGCGCCAGATTCTCGGTCCGGGTCGTAAAGACTCTGGCCCGGGCCTGAGTCGCAGCCGGCCACCCCCCCGAGAAACGCGGCGGCGATTCCAAACAGACCGATCAAATTGCCAGTTCGCATTCTGACGTCCTGTATCAAAATTGAAATTTCAGCGTCAGGCGCTGCACCTCGGAGAATACTCCAAAGTCCGTGTATGCATAGTCAATGGCAAATCCGACGTTGCCCAGTGACGGTGTCAGGCCGCCTCCAAGACTGATTCCTTCCTCGTCGGTCTGGAAGGCATAGCCAGCCCTCAGCGCAAGGATCTCCATGAATTTGTACTCTGCTCCAAACTTGATCTGCTCAGAGAAATCGCGTGGATTGACCGCGTCGACGGTCATATAAAAGGACTGGTCCTCAGAGATATCGATCAGGTCGAACATGTCCATGGAAACGCCGATCATGAGTGTCAACGGGAGTTGGAAGCTCTCCTCTTCGTACTCAATCTCTGCTGCAAAATTGCGTGCGCTGACAGCGAAGTTCAGACTTCTGAATCCGGTTCTGTAGAACATCCCCAGGTCGAAAGCGACGACTCCCTCGGAGTTGTCTGACCGCAGATAGCCCGTCTCTCCCTCAAAGTCGACGATGCTGTTTCCCAGGTCCTGCTGAACGTACTTCACCTGACCTCCAACCGAGAATCGGTCGGTTACAGCCTTGGCATAACCGAAACCGGCTGCCCAAGCAGTGGGTTTGAAGGTGCCGATATCAAGGAATCCCTGCTCGTTGTTAAAGCGAATAGTCTCCTGCAACTCACCATATTGGGCGAACATCAACGACACGGCGAACACGCCGTACTGGCCACTACTGGGAGAGAACGATGCTGCGGCGTAATCGTAATCGATGTCGGCGATCCACATGGTTCGCCCGAGAGCGACGTTGCCTGCTCCCTCATGCCATCCCATGGCGGCAGGATTGTAGAAGAGCGACTCACCCCCCCCTTCGATTGAGGTCACAGCGTTTGCCATTCCGGCCGCTCGAGCATCCACCGAGATGCTGAGAAACTTCATGCCCGTC
>DATKEJ010000119.1:0-23569 GCA_035512315.1 Rhodothermales bacterium
GCCTCCTCCACTCTGCAGGCGCAGAACATCCAACTCGGAGCCAAGGCAGGCATGGCCATTACGAACTTCGTCGGAGACCGCGACACCGAGTTCGACGCTAAAATGAACTTCGTCGGTGGATTTCCGCTCTCGTACCCTATCAATCGTAACCTGCTGCTGACCCCTGAAATCTTGTACGCAGCGAAAGGCGCCGATGCCCTTGCCACTGTCGACGGCGTGCCGCTCGAACTCAGCTTCTCGGTGATCTACCTCGAGTTCCCCCTTCTTGCCAAGTACGTGCTCTCGCCCCGGAAGAGGGTGTCTCCCATCCTGACCGCAGGCCCGGTCGTGTCGTGGAATATCGACGCTCGGGTCCGCTACAATGCCGTAGGGTCGGACATCGAGTTCAATGACCGGGATGACAGCATCGAGACGCTCGATTACGGAGTCGCCGTAGGAGGCGGAGTGGATTTCTCCTGGGACCTCAGGAAGATCACCGTCGAGCTTCGGTACACCCGCGGCGTCTCAAATCTGATCGATGACGACGACGATCCGAAGCGTAATGGGGTGGTGGCCTTAACTGCCGGTGTGGGACTTTAGAGGTCGAACGTCGAACGTCGAACGTCTCCCAATAGCTAGAGCTTCACTGAGACTTTGGGGGATGTTTGCCGTTTCGGCGTGCCCCGCAAGTACTGACCGAGAGTCGTCAGTTGGGCAATTACGTGCGATGTCTCCTCGTCGATCTTTTTGTAATCTTCGTCCCCGAAATACCCGAGATCAACGCCAGGGCTGAGGAGGGACTTGGTTTCCAGCGCAGAACCTCGAGCAATGCTCAGGAAGTGCGCAAACTCCTTATCGGAGTTCCTTCCGAAGCCCTCTGCGATGTTTGACATGATGCTGATTGCCGCCCGTCTCAACTGATTCAGGTACGCGAAATCGTCACTCGCGATCGATTCTTTCGACAGTTTGTAGACTTGAAGTGCGAGCTTCTTGGAAGCTGTCCACACATTGATTTCCTCGAGTTTTGTGAAGGCTGCCATAATGCAAAGTGTTAGGGTCAAACCCTATAGACACTTTAGCAGCGTCAAGCATAACCTCAAGGATCACTTCGAAATTGAGCACGACGTTCGACGTTCGACCTCCGACGTTCGACCAAAACTATACACTTCCCCCTCATCTGCTCGAGAGCGATTTGCTCGACTGAGACGTTCCCGAATGACCGTCGCAGGGCGGCAATCTCCTCGCGCAAATCGCCGCCTTTCAGCGCGATCAGACCGGAGGGCCATGCTCCTTCGCCCGGCGTGGCGACGTCCCTCAGTACGGGTTCGGTCCATCTCCAGAGGGTCAGGAGCGGAGCGGTCGCCCGCGAAACGGCGTAATCGACCGGAATCGTCCATTCTTCGGCCCTGAGTCGATGCACGACGATGTTCTGAAGACCCAGCTCCCGGCAGAACGACTCAACCGCGCGCGTCTTCTTGAGGACTGAGTCGACGAGATGGAATGTCGCATCCGGAAATCGAATGGCGAGCGGAATGCCCGGAAGTCCACCGCCCGTCCCCCAGTCAACGACCGAACAGCCCGCCGGGATCTCACGTAAGGCGATCGCCAGGGAATGAATGATGTGACGGCTGCGGATGTCGTGAGCCGACGCCCGTGAGACGAGGTTCAGATCCCGATTCGCCCGGGCAAGGATCTGCTCAAAGGCATCGATCAGCTCGATCTGCCTGGCCGTCCAGCCCTCGAACGGATCCCAGACGTCCGGTTCGGAAATCGATTGATCCTCGATGTTCACGTGGCTGCTTCGACGCTTGGAACCCCGTTCCCTCGCTTCAGAAGGACCATCAAGACCGAAACGTCGGCCGGACTAACCCCGCTGATTCGTGAAGCCTGACCAAGATTGTCGGGCTTGATTTTCGCGAGTTTCTCCCTGGCTTCCATCGTGATGTTCGTGACGTCCGCATACGCGAATCCGTCAGGGATCCTCCACGATTCGAGCTGCTCCATCTGCTCGGCCAGCTCCTTCTCCCGTTCCAGATATCCGGCATACTTCATGTCGATCTCCACGAGGATGTCCGCCGGCTCGAGGCCGGGAATCGGAGCGACCAGCTCCGACCGCCGGCCGAGGTGGTCGACGAGGTCGCTCAACGACACTTCCGGGCGCACGACCAGCCGATCCAACCGCGTCGGTTCGGCAATCTGCGCAGTGCCTACCGATTCGAGATACGCGTTGACGTCCTCAGGCTCCACCTTGCATTGCTCCACCGCATCCCGCGTTCGGCGCAACCCGGCGACCTTTTCGTCAAGTCGGGATTTCCGTTCCGATGACGCAAGTCCGAGCTCATGACCGTACGGCGTCAGCCGCTGGTCGGCATTGTCCTGCCGGAGCAGGATGCGATGCTCGGCGCGTGACGTGAACATCCGGTACGGCTCCTCGGTGCCCTTTGCCACGAGATCGTCGATCAGGACGCCGATGTAGGCCTCCGATCGCTTCAGGACCACCGGCTCCAGATTACTCAGGCGCCGGACGGCATTGATGCCGGAGATCAGTCCCTGCGCCGCTGCCTCCTCGTAACCGGTCGTACCGTTTATCTGACCCGCGAAGAAGAGACCTTCGACGAGCTTCGTCTCGAGGCTGTAATGCAGTTGATACGGCGGGAAATAATCGTATTCGATAGCATAGCCGGGTCGTAGCATGTGGACGTTCTCCATCCCCGGGACTTTCCGAAGAGCGGCAAACTGCACCTCCTCAGGAAGACTGGTGGAGAAACCGTTGACATACATTTCGTAGGTGCCGCGACCCTCCGGCTCGATGAAAAGCTGGTGCCGCGACTTGTCAGCGAATCGATTGATCTTGTCTTCAATGGACGGGCAGTACCGGGGCCCGGTCGACTGAATCGTGCCGTTGAACATCGGGCTGCGATCGAATCCGGTCCGAAGCATGTCGTGGACGTCGGGACTCGTGTACGTCAGCCAGCAGTGCATCTGATCGCGGGGCAGCTCGTCGGTCATGAAGGAGAACGGAGACGGTGTCTCATCCCCCGGCTGCGCCTCCATTCTTGAGAAGTCGAGCGACCGGCCGTCAACCCTGGGCGGAGTACCTGTTTTCAGTCGCCCGGTCTCGAAACCGAGGCGAGAGAGAGACGCCGTGAGTCCTGTGGCGGCACGCTCACCGGCCCTTCCGCCTCCGTACTGCTTGTCTCCAATGTGGATCAATCCGTTCAGGAAGGTTCCGTTGGTCAGGATGACGGCGCCGGCTCGGTACGTCTGTCCGGTCTGCGTGTGGATCCCGACCGCCCGCCCGTTTTCCACGATCACTTCGGTCGCCATCTCCATCCGCATCCAAAGCGTTGGAATCGACTCGAGCTCCTGTCGAACGGCGGTGGCGTAGCCCATCCGATCGGATTGCGCCCTCGGACTCCAGACGGCGGGTCCCTTACGCCGGTTAAGCATGCGGAACTGGACGCCCGTCTGATCGGTCACGCGACCCATAATGCCGCCGAGCGCGTCGATCTCTCGAACGAGTTGCCCCTTGCCGATGCCCCCGATGGCGGGATTGCAGGACATCTGACCGATCGCCTGAAGGTTCATCGTAACGACGAGCGTGCGGGCACCCATCCGTGCGGCAGCAGCGGCCGCTTCGGCGCCGGCGTGGCCGCCGCCGACAACGATAACGTCGTATGTGAATGGACTCGTCATTCAAAGGTGCAGTGGGGATGGAAGGGGGCGTTAAACGCGGAGGAATGGTACTGGGTCCATCGGGCATGGTGCAGGGTGCATGGTGCAGGGTGCGTGGTGCAGGGTGCGTGGTACTTGGTACTTGGTACTTGGTACTTGGCGGGTGGTACTTGGCGGGTCCGGAGCCGGAAGCCTGCCCCGAACGAGCGAGCCGCTGCAAGTCTACAAGTCTGCAGGCAGGTCGTTCGACGTTGACGTTTGACGTTTGACGTTTGACGTTCGACGTCTCCCTATCTTTAAGCCCGTTCTCATTCATCGACGACACCCTTCCATGACCAACCGTAAGCTACAGTTCGAACCGTTGCCAGGCAGCTACTCGGTGTGCCGGCTTCCGGCGCAGGTTGAGATACCGGCGTGGGTAGACGGCGAGGGATTCGTCAGCATCACGCGGACTGACGACGAGCTTTCTCTCGTCATGCGGGAAGACCGTGTGCCTCCCGACGTCCGTGCCCAACGTGACTTGTCCGGTTTCAGGATCGCCGGATCACTCGACTTCTCCGAGGTCGGCATCCTCCGAACGTTCAGTGCAGCGCTCGCTGACGCCGAAATTCCCGTATTTGCGGTTTCGACGTTCGACACCGATTACGTTTTCGTTCCGTCATCGTCCATGCCGGAGGCCCGCAGGGTGCTCACGGCATCCGGACATTCGTTTCAATCGCAATGAGCGCATCCTCACCGTTCGTCAAGATCTGTTGCATCAGCACCGTGGCGGAGGCCGAGCTGGCTATCAGCCTCGGCGCTTCGGCGCTCGGACTTGTCTCCAGGATGCCGAGCGGGCCCGGCGTCATCAGCGAGGAAACGATTTCGAAGATTGCAGCTGCCGTCGGCGATCGCGTCGAAACCGTCCTCCTCACGTCCGAGTCGGATCCCGCCACCATCGCGGCGCAGGTGACGGACTGCGGCGTCAGCGGAGTGCAATTGTGTACGTGGCTCGACGATGATGCCAGAAAGGCGCTCCGTGGAATGCTTCCAAGCACGATGCTGATGCAAGTCGTGCACGTCGTCGACGCGTCTGCGTTCGAGCGCGCCCTGTCGGCGCAACGGTTCTTGGATCGACTCCTGCTCGACTCAGGCAGTCCCTCCGGCCCAATAAAGGAGCTGGGCGGGACGGGTCGCACACACGACTGGCAAGTGAGCCGTCGAATCGTGGAGACGGTGGAGGTCCCGGTTCTCCTCGCCGGCGGCCTGCGCGGAGACAACGTTCGTGCGGCGCACGGCGAGGTCGGACCTTTCGGGCTCGACGTTTGTTCGGGGGTCAGGCTAAACGGAAACCTCGACCCTGCTCGCCTTACGTCTTTTTTCGATGCGTTGAAAGTCGAGCGCCTGATGGCGACCTGTCGCGACTCGACAGATGCTTATTGAGTTCCAGCTTATCCGGGACGAAGATCATTATGATCCGCCGAATCGCCGCTTTCACGGTAACCTTCGCAGCGCTCGCTTCGATCGCGACCGCCCAAGTCCACCTCATCACGCTTACTGCCCAGAGTAGTGGAGTTGACGTCCTGTTGATCGGCGTCAGTCCCGTCAACGACAGCGTCGTCTGGGTGAGCGGCGTCGGAGGGACGGTCGCGCTGACCACGGATGGCGGAGACCACTGGCGCGCGATGGTCGTTCCTGGGGCGGACTCGCTCCAGTTCAGGGATGTCCACGGCGTCGACGGACAAGCCGCTTATGTGCTCAGCGCAGGCAGCGGCAGCGCGTCCCGTATTTACAAAACGCGAGACGGCGGAGGCACGTGGGACCTTCAGTTCGTCAATCCCGGGCCGGGCGGATTTTTCGATTGCTTCGACTTCTGGGATGCCGATCACGGCATAGCCTTCAGCGACTCGCACGAGGGCAACTTCATCCTCATCGAGACCGAGGATGGGGGCGCCACGTGGAATCGCCTCCCCGCAGACATCCTCCCGTCCGCTTCCGAAGGCGAGGGGAGTTTCGCCTCGAGCGGAACATGTCTCCGCGCGATAGGAGATAGCACCGTGGTGGTCGGCACCGGCGCCGGAGCCTCCGCACGCCTGCTTCGATCCGATGACCGCGGCGCAACATGGCAGGTGTTCGAGACTCCGATTCAGAGCGGGACGCCCACCTCGGGAATCTCATCCCTGTCCTTCCTCGACGGCGAACGAGGCTACGCGTTTGGACTCGAGCTCTCCGGAAACGACGGCCCAATTCAGAATGCAGCCCGCACCGACGACGGCGGCCGGACGTGGACTGTCCTCAAAGCGCCGCAATTGCCCGACGTCTACGGCGGCGCGGTCGTGCCCGTCTCTGACGGACCGACGCTCGTCGCCACGGGACCGAAAGGGATTGACTACTCTCCCAGCGGTGGCGAACAGTGGTTCAGCCTCACAAAACTCGATCACTGGGGCCTCGCGTTCGGAAGTCCCGCCACCGGCTGGGCGGTCGGACCCGGAGGGCGCATCACGAAACTCACCGTTGCGCCGGGACATGAGTAAGTCACCAGCGAAACCATGACACCTTCCGACTATCAACGACTTTTCAAGTATGAGTTCTGGGCCAACAGACTCGTCGCCGAAGCGCTACCTGACGAGGCCGGCCCGCCGCTTGTGCTTTTCGCCCATATCCTGGCGGCCCAGAGATTGTGGCTCGATCGTCTCACCGGCAACCCGCAAGCCATGCCGGTATGGCCCAACCTGACTAGGCGCGACTGCATCAGGTTGCTCGGCGACCTAGAGGCCGACTGGTCGATGTTCCTCGAGGGCCTCTCGGAAGAGCGCCTCGCAGGGCCCTATGAGTATGTTAACACCCGGGGGAAATCGTGGACGAGCACCGTCGCCGACACCCTCACGCACCTCATCACGCACTCGTGCTATCACCGCGGACAAATCGCCCTGCGCATGAGGGAGGCGGGGGAAGAGCCTCCGTACACGGATTTCATAGAGGCGACGAGACGCAATCTGATGTGAGAGTCCGGCACATCAGACAGCAGACAGCAGACAGCAGAATTTTGACTTAAGAGCTATTGACTGGCAAGTTCGGTCTCGAGAG
Organism: Rhodothermales bacterium; assembly: GCA_035512315.1. Lineage (GTDB taxonomy): Bacteria > Bacteroidota > Rhodothermia > Rhodothermales > DATKEJ01 > DATKEJ01. Next base: position 6,721 of record DATKEJ010000119.1, read on the forward strand.
AGACGCACGAACTATCGCCCCCCGACTGATGGGCACCTCGAACCCCGAACTTCGAACTACCCTGCACCCTGCCCCTCGCCCCTCGCCCAAGTTTTCTCCAAATAATATTTGCACGATTGCGCGAATATGCATTAATATCTGTTATGCAAGACTCACCAGACATCCAGCAGGCTTGTTCTGCAGCGTTGGCGGCCCGTCTCGACGCCGGCTTCTTCAAGGCGCTCGGCGACGAGACGCGGCTCACGATCGTGCTCCGGCTGGCCACGGCTTCCGGACCCATGACCGTGAGTGAAGTCGGCACATGTTGCGGAACTCACCTTTCAGGCGTATCGCGGCATCTCTCCTTTCTGGAGCGAGCCGGGATCGTGTCATCTGAGAAGGCGGGACGCGAGGTGTACTACCGTCTGAACCACGGTGTGCTCGCCGAACAGTTCACCGGCCTCGTGGCGGCGTTCAGCGCTTGTGAACAGTACTGCTGCTGCTGAGACAATTAAACATTACAACCTTTTGGAGAATACTTCTATGTCCGAAACATCCACCCAGATCAGGGAGCGCGTTTCCGCTTCCTACGCCCGCGCGATTTCAGTCGCTGAAGGCAAACCCCAGGATAAGGCGACTGCAGCGTGCTGCGGGTCAGACTGCTGCGGATCTGACGCCGATGAGATACAAACCGTCACGGTGATTCGTGACGAGGTTCCTTCCTTTGGCTGCGGTGATCCGCTGTTGTTTGCTGAGGTCAAGGAGGGCGAGGTCGTGCTCGATCTCGGCTCCGGAGCAGGGTACGACCTGCTCGCCGCCGCGGAGAAGGTAGGTCCCACCGGCTACGTCATCGGCGTCGACATGACCGACGCCATGATCGAGTCGGCGCGCCGAAACGCTGCGTCTGCCGGATTCAAGAACGTCGAAGTTCGTAAGGGCATCATCGAGAACCTCCCCGTGGCGACCGACAGCGTCGACTGGGTCATCTCGAATTGCGTCGTCAACCTGTCGCCCGAGAAGGATCGCGTCTTCGCGGAGATCGCGCGGGTACTCAAACCGGGCGGACGCTTCTCCATTTCCGACATCACGGCCGACGACCTGCCGGTTAGTGTGCTCAGCAACGAGGGGGCCTACGACGGATGCGTCTCGGGAGCCATTCCTGAAGAGGAATATCTGGCGGGACTGCGTGCCGCCGGACTAGAGTCGGTCACGACCGAGACGCGCGTACCGGCTCACGACATGGCCGGCGACTGCGAATGCGGAAGCTGCGACGGCGGGATCGACGTGGCGGCGCTCGAGGGAAAGGTGTGGTCGGTGCGTGTGACCGGACGTAAGCCAAGCACCGTCATCCCGGGCTGAACCCGGCGTCATCCCCGCGAAGGCGGGTGTGTTCTCTGTATGAGAAATCTTACCCCGCATCCGCATCCACCCCGGTCCACCTCGCGCGCGTGACAGAAAAAAGTCTTAGCGTCTTCGCGTCTTTGCGCGAGAAAATCAACCCTCGCCGCCCGTCGGGCTTCGCTCCTCCATAAATTCCACGAGCTCCTCCAAACTCGCCACCTCCAAATTCGGCCGCGCCTCGGCAGGCGGCGTCGCGCCGGCACCTCCCATGCCCCGCCGGCGATTGACCCAAACCGTTTGAAAACCCATTTCCCGGGCAGGCGCAATGTCGTGAAACAGGCTCTGGGCCACGTGCACGATCGGCCGTGGATCTCCCCCTAGTCGCTCGATCATGTATCGGAAATTTCTCAGGTCTGGCTTGTAGGATCCGATCTGCCCGGCGGTGAACACGGCGTAGAAAGGCCGGCCGAGTCGATCGTTCGACCCCTCGAACAGGTCGTCGTCCACGTTCGAGAGGACGACGAGTCGAAATCGTCGCGCCAGCCGCGCCAGCGCGTCACGACTGTCCGGAAATGCCGGCCAGTCCGAGGCGGAGGCCGAGAAACTCGCGCGATCCTCCTCCGACGGGAGGAAACCGAGCCACCCCCCGAACCGGTCGACGACTCCGCGCAGCACCTCACAGTACGGGCTGAATTCGCCCGCCTCGATTTCCGCCTCGAACACTGCGTAACGCTCGAGGAGAGTCCCATCGTCGATGGAATGCCCGTGTCTGTTCAGGATTGGACTCATCGCGTCCAGGATCCCGCGCTCCCAGTCGATGAGTGTTCCGTAGCAATCGAACGTCAGATACTGGACTCCCTCGAAATCCACCGGCATGCCCTTCTCCTCATTTTCCGATGCAGAAGCGAGAGAATATCTCGCCCAGGATGTCTTCGGTCGTGACCTCGCCCGTGATGGACCCGAGCTCGTTCAGCGCGCGCCGCAGGTCGATTGAAAGCACGTCTCCGGAGGCCGAGTCGATGTGGGCGCGAGCGTCCCGAATCGCATCCGCCGCACGCTGCAGGTGCTGGCGATGACGCTCGTTCGTCACGATCTGCGACGCGTCAGACTCCGAGAATCCACCGCGCGCACGCTCGACCAGCAAGCGGCGAAGCTCGACGAGCGCGTCAGCATCCTCCTGTGCCTGAAGAGCCGAGATGAGCAGTTCGTCGCCGCCGACGTCAGCAGGCCGCGCGGCGAGATCGGCCTTGTTTCCAATTCGGATCACATCAAGTTCCGGGTGACTCCGGCCGATGTCTTCAAGGAACCGCGTCTCGTCGGCGTCGAGTCCTTTCGTCAGGTCGTGGACGTACAGGAGCATCTGGCTCCGCTGAATTGCGCGGTGGGTTCTTCTGACGCCCTCCGCTTCGATAACGTCGGATGCTTCGCGCAGCCCTGCCGTATCGACGAACCGAAACCGAAGCCCCTCGATTTCCGTCTCGGCCTCGATCTCGTCTCGCGTCGTACCCGGGATGTCGCTGACGATCGCTCGATCCGTCCCGAGCAGTGCGTTAAGCAGAGTGGATTTCCCGGCATTCGGTCGCCCGCCGATAACGACCCGCACGCCGTCGCGGATCAGGGTTCCGAGATGAGCCGAGCCGAGGAGACGCTGCAGAAATTCCGAAGTCTCGTCCAAGAGCCGGGCGAGACGCACCCAGTCCGCAAATTCCACGTCTTCCTCCGAGAAGTCGAGCTCCAGCTCAATTAGGGAGCATGTCTCGAGGAGCTTAGCCCTGACGTCTTCTATATGCCTTGAGTACCTCCCGTGAAGCTGGGCAAGCGACACGCGTTGCGCCAGGCTCGAATGGGCGTGGATAAGATCCGCCACCGCCTCCGCCTGCGCGAGGTCGATCTTCCCATTGAGGAACGCGCGCTGCGTGAACTCTCCCGGCTCCGCCAGACGCGCACCCCGATCGAGAAGGGAGCGGAGCACCTCCTGCTGCGTGAAGTCGCCCCCGTGACAAGAGACCTCGACTACGTCTTCGCCGGTCACCGAGTGCGGAGCCCGGAAAACGGTAACAACGACTTGGTCCACATCCTGGCCGGACGCTGCTTCAAACGATCCAACGTGGACCGTATGGGACGCCACAGCGGAGAGATCGGCGCCCCGGAAGCAGGCGCCGGCGATTTCGATCGCCTTCGGACCCGAGACTCGAACGATGGCAAGTGCCGCCACGCCGCGAGCCGTGGCGATCGCCGCAATGGTGTCGTTGGCCATGGAATGACCCGTTTACTGACGGGCCGAACGGACCCGCTTCGAACGACCTGAGGATTCCTTCTTGGACTTGCCGGACGGCTTGGGAGGCGGCTTGCTTCCTCCTTTCGCTTTCTTAGGTTCGGCCGATTCACTCGCCGCGTCCTCTTCCTCGATCTGCTTGTTGACGAACTGCTGCTGAATGGCCGACAGTATGTTGTACATCAGGTAGTAAAGACTCAGTCCTGCGGCAAACTGGTTGAAGATCACCAGGATGAAGATCGGCATGATCGTCATCATCACTTTCATCTGCCCGGTCTGCTGCTGCGTACCCTGGAGGCGCATCTGCAAGACCATGGCCGCGGACATGAGCAGGGGGAAACCGGACACGTGGCTGCCGTAGATCGGCAGGCTGAACGGAAGTTGGAGCAGCACGTCGGGCGCCGACAGGTCGGTGCACCAGAGAAAACCCTCCTGGCGAATCTCGATGGCGGACGGGAAGAACCTGAACAGCGCGTACAGGATCGGAAGCTGAAGGAGCTGCGGGAGGCAACCGCCGATCGGATTCACGCCCGACTCCTTGTAGAGCTTCATCATTGCCTGCTGCTGCTTCTGCGCGTCGTCGCCGTACTTCTCCTTGATCTCCTGCATCTTCGGCTGGAGCTGCCGCATCTTCGCCATGCTCTTGAACGACGACTTCGTCAGCGGGTGGAGGATCAGCTTGATGAAGATGGCGAAGATGATGATGATCAGCCCGTAACTCTCCACGAACCGGCTGAGCACATGAAATACCGGAAGGATCAGGTACTTGGCGATCGGCCGCGTGAGGGTCTGTCCAAACCCGTAATCGACGATGTCGTAGAGGTTCAGACCGTAGTCACGTATTTCGTAGTAGTCGATCGGACCCATGTAGACGCGGAAGGCGTCGGGCTCGGCCGTTACACCGGTCGCCAGCAGTCGGGCCGAATAGTCCTCGCGAAGGACTGCTCCCGCCGCATCGGTAAGGCGCTGCCCCTCGAGCTCCGCACCGTTCGTCTCGAAACCGGGAATCAGAACCGCAGCGAAGAAGCCGTTTCGAACGGCGATCCAGTCCACGGCGCCGTTCAGGATGACGCTCTCTTCCGGGTCAGATACCAGATTGATCTGCTCCACTTCGCCGCCGCTGTGGGCGAGGGCGGCCGAAACATTGGCTTCCTGAGTCGTGCCACCTTCAGAGAACGGGACACCCCCGTTCCAGACAATCTCATACCCGGATCGAGAGATGAAGGACGAGGGATTCTCTTTCTCCACGGTAAGGTCGACCTGGTACGAATCCGGATTGAATGTGTAGATCAGCCTTAGCGCGCCCGTGCCCAGGGCCGCCGTGAATTCGACGTTGACGGGCGCGTCGCCGGCATCGATATCGGACGGCGCGTCCGTCTCGAAGTAAAGGTCCTTCGTGGATACCAAGTGGCTGCTGGTCGAGGTAAACTCGATGCTCAGCGCTCCGTCGCTCGAGGGGTCGACGATCTCGACCGGCGTGCGCTGGTCGAACTGGAAGTACTCCTTCAGCTGGAAGGATCGAATGGATCCGCCTCGCGTGGACAGAAGGGCGACGTATCTGTCCGTTTCCACCCGGATTGGGCGCTCTTCGCCCGTGGTTGCAGGCGAAAGAAGCGAGTCTGGCGCCGCGATCTCGGTTTCACGGGGCGCCTGCTCCCGAACGACGGCAGAGTCCTCAATAACGGCCGGCGTAGAATCGATAGGCGCTTGGGGTGGGGGCTGCGGTGAGAACCAGACGAGCCAGACGGTCATGATCAGGCTGATCAGGATGACCGCCAGAACGGAGTTTTTATCCATTTCGTCTCGCGAGGTATGAGGGACCTAGGCGACCAGTTTCGAAACCAGCGACGCGACGGCGCGACTCATGTCCTCCCTGATCCGCTCCATCGGAAGGGGGGCGTCCCCGCGGAAGACAAGCATTAAGGTAAGCGCTTCCCGACGACCAGGAAGTGTGCGGATAAGAGCGCCATGCTCCTGTCTGTAACATTCTCGTAGAAGACGCTTGATCTGATTCCGCCTGACCGCGCCCCGAATGCGGGCGCCCGGCGAGAAACCAACGAAAACTCGGCCCGCTTCCGATGGATCCACACCGCTTACTATACGAAACACCAGCCGGACGCATCCGACGGCCAGCGATCCCCTCTCCGGTTGGGACCGATCGAAAAGCGCCCGAATCCACCTGCGATGCTTCAGACTCGCCCGGCGTGGCAATCGATAGCGCACGCGTTCGAGCCGATCCACTTACTTGCCGGACTGCTGGTCGCTAACGGTCAGCCGGACGCGTCCCCGCGCCCGGCGACGCGCAATCGCCTTGCGGCCGCCCTTGGTTGCCATCCGTGAGCGAAATCCGTGCTTGTTCGCACGCTTCCGACGACTCGGCTGAAAAGTTCTTTTCATGTCCGCCTATATAGTCAAAACACCGGCTCATCTTGCCGGCTTGGTCTGAATAAAGACAAAGACTTTAAATATAGTGATGCGCGGCGCAAAGAGCCAAGACTCGTGTTGGGAGCGCCTACGAGAAGATCCCGTGGAAAAGGGGTAGTGGCGCCCGGGGATCTTGTTGATTGCTGCAGGGGAAACTCCTATCTTAACAAGCTATCGTCTTAAGGAGCTCCCGGCGCTATGAAGGCAGGCTCAATAGAAGCTGCGGAATGGGCCGGTGTCGCGCCGAAGTTACGTACTCTGACCTTAATGAACACGAACAGTTATAGCACGCCGAGCACACGCGTCGAGGACGTCGAGCGCGAGTGGTATGTCGTAGATGCGGCAGGTCTCGTCGTTGGTCGCCTGGCATCGCGCATTGCCGCGATTCTGAGAGGGAAGCATAAGCCGAATTTCACTCCGCACGTCGACGGGGGAGACTTTGTGATCGTCGTCAACGCCGAGAAAGTCCGTTTCACCGGACGCAAGGAGATGACGAAGGAGTATTTCCGTCACAGCGGCTATCCGGGCGGCGTAAAGACCGAGATTCCAGCTAAGGTTCGCACACGCAAGCCGGGGTTCATCGTCGAGAACGCCACCAAGGGCATGTTGCCGCACACCAAAATCGGCCGGTTGATGTTGAAGCGGCTGAAAGTGTATGCGGGGCCTGATCATCCGCATGCGGCCCAGTCCCCGAAGCCTTTGGAAATCTAATCTTCTAGTATCGATACATGGCAGTAAGTGATCAGATAAAGACTATTGGACGACGGAAAACGGCGGTCGCCCGGGTTTACATGAGCCCGGGGAACGGCACCGTCGTCGTGAACAGGCGGCCTGTCGAGGAGTACTTCCCGCTCGAATTCCTGCGAAGGGCAATTTTCCAGCCGTTCAACACAACCGAAACAGCCGGCAAATTCGACGTCGTAGTGAATGCGAAAGGCGGCGGCGTGAATGGACAGATCGAGGCGATTGCATTAGGGATTGCCCGTGCACTCGTCGCATACGACGAAGATCTCGTTCGACCCCTTCGCGAGGCCGGGCTTCTCACCCGCGACTCCCGCATGGTGGAGAGGAAGAAGTACGGGCGTCCAAAAGCTCGCAAGAGATTCCAGTTCTCGAAGCGTTAAGCTTTTGGACTGACGTATTTGTATTTAATCATCATACGGCTTGATGCGAGGCCGGGTGTCCCGCTCCGTCGGGGTCAGCCTCCGCAGACGAAGGTCGTAGTTGTTCAACCCAACCAACTCAATAATGGATCGCGTCAGCGTTGAAGATCTGATCCGGGCAGGTGCGCATTTCGGCCACCTTACCCGGCGATGGAACCCCAAAATGCGCCCCTACATCTTCATGGAGCGCAATGGGATCCACGTAATCGACGTCAAGAAAACCCAGGCCATGCTCAACGAGGTGGCCGATTCGGTGTCGACGATGGCTTCTCGAAAGCGGTATATCCTTTTCGTGGGCACCAAGAAACAGGCTAGAGACGTCGTGACGGAAGAGGCGAAGCGCTGCGGCATGCCGTATGTGACCGAGCGCTGGCTGGGCGGCATGCTCACCAACTTCCAGACGATCCGCCAGAGCATCCGCAGAATGGAGCAGATCGGCAAGATGCAGGAAGACGGTACGCTGGCTCAACTCAAGAAGAAGGAGCGTCTCATGCGGTCGCGCGAGCTCGAGAAGCTGGAGCGAACGCTTTCGGGCATCGCACAGATGCCGCGCCTTCCCGACGCCATCTTTGTTGTGGACATCAAGCGCGAACACATAGCCGTCAGCGAAGCTCGCCGTCTGGGGATCCCGATCATCGCGCTCGTCGACACGAACTGCGATCCCGAACTCGTCGATTTCCCGATTCCTGCCAACGACGACGCGCTCCGATCCATCCGACTGATCACTAGAGTCGTCGCCGACGCCGTCGTCGAAGGACTCAAGGCCGGCGAGATCTCCCAGGATGAAGCGGCAGCCGAGAAAGAGAAGCTGGAACAGGAAGAAAACGAACCCGCCGAGTCTTAGAGCCGCGTTGCGGACCTGATCGGTGATAAAGGACTGAGCATATATCCATGATTTCTGCAAGTGACGTGAAACGGCTCCGGGACATGACCGGCGCCGGTATGATGGACTGCAAGAAAGCACTGACCGAATCCGGCGGAGATTTCGACGCCGCCATTGACTTCCTCCGCAAAAAGGGCCAGAAGGTGTCGGCCAGTCGCGCCGACCGGGAGGCCAAGGAAGGGGTGATCGTCGCGTCCGTCGACGGTGACGCGAGCACCGGAGTGATCCTCGAAGTGAACTGCGAGACCGACTTCGTGGCTCGCAACGATGAATTTCAGCGCTTCGCGAGCGAGGTCGCCGGCGTGGCTCTGAGCGCTAAGCCGGGAAACCTCGACGCACTGCTTTCCCTCGACTTGGCTGACGGCGCTTCCGTCAGGAGCCGCGTCGAAGAACTGACCGGGAAGATCGGCGAGCTCATCGGTGTGCGCCGATTCTCAATTGTCAAGGCGCCCGCAGGCGGCCGCGTGGTGGCTTACGTGCATCCGGGCTCGCGCCTGGGCGTCATGGTTACCATGTCAGGGAACGGAGACCTCGACGACGTAGGCCGCGACGTGGCGATGCAGGTGGCGGCAATGAATCCCGTTGCAACCCGCCGCCACGAGGTCGATTCCTCCGTTCAGGAAAAGGAAATGGAGATCGCCCGCGAGATCGCTCGCAACGAGGGCAAACCCGAGAACATCGTCGACAAGATCGCCACCGGCAAACTCGAACGGTTCTTCAAGGATCACGTGCTGCTCGAGCAGGCCTTCGTGAAGGACTCCTCCCAGACCGTCGAGCAAATTCTTCGTGCCGCCGGTTCCAACGTGCATGGGTTCGAACGCTACGCATTGAACGCCTAGAGCGGATTGAGCGGATTGAGCGGGTCGGAACGGTCCGCCTACTAGCGCCCAGAAAGTAACCTCTGCCGGCTGCGCGCCGGCCAGGGTGGCAAACCGACCCTTCGAGTGACTTTCAGCGCTTAGCCGCCCCCTCCGGCGGGGGACCACGTCACCGAGTGACACCCGGGGTCCGGCAATATGCACCCTGCCCATGCACTATGCACTAAGCACGATGCACGATGCGCGATCTTCTTTGTCGCTAAACGCGTCTGGCGTACTTTTCCCGGCCAAGCCGTCGTTCGCCGAGTCAACATCATACAACCGCCGAATATGCTCCAGTACAAACGGGTCCTGCTGAAACTCAGTGGCGAGTCGCTCTTGGGGAAGCAGGAGCACGGCATGGATCCCGACGTGCTTGAACGATATGCCTCTGAAGTCAAAACCGTTGTCGACTCGGGTGTCGAGCTGGCGATCGTAATCGGCGGCGGCAACATCTTCCGCGGCATCGAATGGTCGGCCGATGATTCGACCCGCGCCCATGCCGACTATATGGGAATGCTCGCCACGATGATCAACGCGATGGCCCTGCAGGCCGCCCTCGAACACGCGGGCGTATTCACGCGGCTGCTGTCGGCCATCAAAATGGAGCAGATCGCCGAGCCGTTCATCCGCAGACGCGCCATTCGGCACCTCGAGAAGGGCCGTGTGGTCATCTTTGGCGCCGGCACCGGAAACCCATACTTCACGACCGATACCGCCGCCGCGCTTCGAGCAGCCGAGATTGGAGCGGAAGTCATTTTGAAAGGGACCCGAGTAAGCGGCGTGTATTCAGCCGATCCCGAAAAGGACCCGGACGCCGAGCGATTCACCACGATAAGCGGGATGGAAGTGCTCAGGAGAAACCTCGCGGTAATGGACCTGACCGCCATCACGCTCTGTCGAGAGTCTCTGATACCCATCGTAGTATTCGACATGAACGAGGAGGGCAACCTCGTACGCGTTCTCAGCGGTGAGCCGGTCGGGACCACCGTTCACTGGAATGATCTCTAGCATGCGGAAGTAGAAATCCTCCACTCTCTTAATCGCGAATAATTTCAATCAGGGTAATCGTCATGATTGAATCTGAAATGAAGGATATCCTCATTGATGCGAAGGCGCAGATGAACAGGTCACTCGAGCATCTGGCTTCCGAGCTAAGGTCCATCCGGGCCGGACGCGCTACACCGTCGATGCTCGAGAACGTATTCGTCGATTACTATGGTTCGTCTACTCCGCTGAACCAGATTGCCAGCGTCAGCGCACCCTCGCCCGACATGCTCCTGGTGCAGGCATGGGACAAGTCGGCGGTTCACAACGTCGAACGAGGAATCATTGCAGCCAATCTCGGCTTGAATCCATCCAATGACGGTGAATTGATCCGCGTGCCGGTTCCGCCTCTTTCAGAAGAGCGGCGACATGACCTTGTCAAGGTTGCCAAGAACCGGGGCGAAGACGTAAAGATCTCGATTCGCAACATTCGGCGGGCAGCGCGGGACGAGATCAAACGAAAACAGAAGGACGAGAACCTCCCGGAGGATATGCGATTTGAGGCGGAAGAGCGACTCGACGAAATGACACACGAGTTCATCGAGGCCGTAGACAAGGCGCTCGGAAAGAAGGAAGTTGAGATCATGGAGGTCTAAACCACCCGAAACTTCCAGTCTGGAGAGGTGCCCGAGTGGCTGAAGGGGCACGCCTGGAAAGCGTGTGTACCGGTATGCCCGGTACCGTGGGTTCGAATCCCACCCTCTCCGCAGCAACCCGGCATTGGCCGCAACCACCTGAAAAGAGCGCTGATGGTTGAGAGCATGACCGGCTTCGGCCGGGGAGAAGCAGTACATGACGGCCTCTTCGCAGAAGTGGAGGTCCGATCCGTGAACAATCGATTCTGCGAGGTCTCGGTCAGACTGCCGCGACACCTGGCGACGTACGAATACGAGATCCAGCAGATCGTCCGGCAGTCGGTCGGTCGGGGTAAAGTTAATGTGCACGTGCGGGTCGACAACGAAGAGAGCTCGGGGTCAGGGCTCCGACTCGAACCTGAGCTCGCCAAATCCTACCAGAAGCTGCTCGAAGACCTTCGCGAAACGACCGGGCTCGACGGCGACGTACGGCTGGAGCACCTGCTGCACTTCACCGACCTGTTTGTCCAGGATAACGAGGACGAGGACGAATCCTCGAGCTGGACGGTCGTTCAGGAGGCCCTCACCCTTGCGTTGGAAGACTTTCGCTCGATGCGGCTGCGCGAAGGCGAATCGCTGGCAGATGACCTTCGTCAGCGGCTCGAGCTCATGTCAGGCGCCCTGGGAGATATCGAAAAGCGCGCACCTGAGCGGATCGAGGAGGCAGCTGGGCGCCTCAAGGTCCGCGTCGCATCGCTGATAGAGGACGAGAAAGTAGACGAGACCCGCCTTGCGACGGAGATCGCCATGCTGGCCGATCGCTTCGACATCACAGAGGAATGCGTGCGTCTCCGATCCCACATTGCCGTTTTTCGCGAGGCGCTCGACGGCGCCGAATCCCCCGGTCGGAAACTGAACTTCCTCACGCAGGAAATCCACCGAGAAGTGAACACGATCGGCTCCAAAGCAAACGACTTCTCCATCTCGAACCAGTCGGTCATTCTCAAGGAGGAACTGGAGCGAATCCGGGAGCAGGTACAGAACATCCAATGAAGATCGTCGCCCTCACCGCACCGAGCGGCGCAGGAAAAACCACCATTGCCCGTCGCCTCCTCCGGGCGTTTCCCGACATGCGTTTCTCAGTGTCGGCAACCACGCGTGCCCCTCGAAAGACCGAGCGCGACGGCGTGGACTATTACTTCATCTCCAAGACCCAATTCGAGACGAAGCTGGCGAACGACGAGTTCGTGGAGCACGAGGAAGTTTATCCGGGGCTGCTCTACGGTACGCTCAAGTCGGAGCTCGAACAAGCAACCGCCGACAGCCCGGTCCTGCTCGACATCGACGTCCGGGGCGCGCTCAGCGTCAAAGAGGTGTTCGGCGACAACGCCCGTATCATCTATGTCAAGCCGCCATCTATCGACGAGCTGATTGAGCGTCTGAAGCTCCGCGGCACCGACTCGACCCACGATCTTGCCGCGCGCGAAGCGCGATTCCGTTTCGAAGCGGGTTTCGAGAACCGGTTCGACTACGTCGTCGTCAATGATGATCTAGAAACCGCGGTTGCGGAAACAATCGAGATTGTGAAGGCGTTTTTACTGGCTACGTTTGAAAAAAGCGCCGACTAACCGGTCCGGAAACAACTTTCTCTTTAAGGCTATGCCGATCAGAACCATTGATCTCGACGCCCTCACCAATCAGGTGGGCAACCTGTATGAAGCCGTCGTAATCCTCTCGAAGCGGTCTCGCCAGGTGGCGGTCAACGCGAAAGCGGAGCTCGACGATAAGCTGTCGTACTTCGAGGGATTCGAGAACGAGATTGACGACGCACGGATGAGCGAGGAGCAGCATCGGATTTCCGTAGAGTACGAGCTCCGCCCGAAACCCGAAGAGACGGCGATCAAAGAGATGTTCAATCACGAGATCTACTACCGCCGGCCGGGCCAAGAGAATTCGGACGAATCCTGACGATCGGTCCGGGCGTTACCTGGAGGTAGCCCCAGTATGGACGGTCCATCGAAATCACTCGACGGCCGCAGACTGATCCTCGGGGTCACCGGGGGCATCGCGGCGTACAAATCCGCCGAGCTCGTACGGCTGTTCAAGAGGGCCGGCGTCGACGTGCGCGTGCTTTTGACCGCAGACGCATCGCGCTTCGTCACTCCGCTCACGCTCGGGACCCTTTCAGAGCATCCTGTCCTCTCCGAGATCTTCCCCGAGAATGAGGAGGGCACGTGGACCAAACACATCGAACTGGGTCTGTGGGCCGACCTGTATCTGATCGCGCCGGCCACCGCACAGACGATCTCAAAGCTCGCCAACGGCCAGTGCGATTCGATGGTCACCGCAGTAGCCCTGGCGGCTCGCTGTCCGATGCTCGTCTGTCCGGCCATGGATCACGACATGTACCTGCATCCGGCCACCCAGAGTAATCTGGATCAACTGCGGGCGTTCGGATACGAGATCCTCCCTCCTGAACACGGCGAGCTTGCCAGCGGGCTTGTCGGCTGGGGCAGGCTTCCCGGCCTCGATACTGTCTTCGCTAGATCGTCGGAGATCATGAGCGTCCGCCGGATCTCCGATCAATCGCTTTCCGGAAAGCGGGTTCTCATCACGGCGGGCCCGACACGCGAGGCCATCGATCCCGTGCGATTCATCAGCAACGGATCCACGGGCACCATGGGGTTTGCTTTTGCGGAGGCCGCCGCCGCCAGAGGCGCCGACGTGACGCTCGTTGCCGGCCCGTCGAGCCTTCCAACTCCCGCCGGCGTGAAACGCATCGACATCGTGTCGGCCACCGAAATGGCCCGCGCTGTCTCAGATAATGCCCAGGCCGACGTTGTGATCATGGCGGCCGCCGTGGCAGATTATCGTCCTGCCACCGCGTCTGAGTCCAAGATCAAGAAGAAAGACGCTGTGATGTCCCTATCCCTCGAACCGACGACCGACATCCTGAAGTCACTCGGAGCCTCTAAGCGGGAGGGGCAGGTTCTCATCGGGTTCGCGATGGAGACCGACGATGCCGAGGCCAACGCCCAGGCCAAATTGGAGGCAAAGAACCTGGACTGGATCGTCGTCAACAATCTTCGAGAAAAGGGGGCCGGTTTCGGTACGTCCACGAACAAGGTGACCTTGCTGGGCGCCGACGGCCGCAAGGAGGATTTTCCGGTCCTCGACAAACGCGTGCTGGCGTCCCGGCTTCTGGACGCTATTCTCGGATGAATCGACATCCGGGGATCAATTCTGCTGTTTATTAGCGTCTCGGCCCTTCCAATTACGGACTCTGCACCCCATATTGTGAATCCGGGTTTTCAGATCTTCGCGCGTGCCATCCGTGTCAAATCTTCGACGAGATATTCAACGTTTGCTTGCAGACCAAGCTGCCATCCACGGCCCGTTTCTGCCGCTTCCCGAGGATATGCCCGTCAGCTCGCTGCCGCCGCCAGCCAGATCGGATGAGCTCGAGCCGCCCTTCGACCGGATTCTCGCCCTGCTTCCGGAGGACTCGGCGCTGCGACGACTGACGACGCTCGACGAAGTAGCCGACTACGTCGCCCGGACGATCCTCCTGCCGATCGATCTGAATCGCACCAACGCCGTTCCCGGCGTCGGCAACCCGAACGCAAACCTCATGGTGATAGGCGAGGCGCCCGGGGCGGACGAAGATCGCATTGGAGAGCCTTTTGTCGGGAGGGCCGGCCAGCTGCTTGACAAGATCCTGCTTGCGATCCACTTCACGCGTGAGGATGTTTACATCGCCAATGTCCTGAAAAGTCGTCCGCCCGGCAACCGGGATCCTCAGCCCGAGGAAGTGGCCGCGCACCTTCCGATCCTGTTGCGGCAGATCACGCTCGTTAAGCCGAAGCTTATTCTTTGCGTTGGCCGAATCGCGGGAAACTACCTTCTCGGTACGAATACCACTTTAAAGGCCCTGCGGGAGACCCGCTTTCACGATTTTCATGGAATTCCGCTCAAGGTGACCTACCACCCGGCGGCTTTGCTCCGAGGCGAGCAGTACAAGCAGCCTACTTGGGAGGACGTGAAGGACCTTCGGGCCCGGTACGACGAACTGGTGGCGCGAGCCATCGCGAGACCGAACTGATAGAGATGAGCTGAAAATGTCAGAATCCGACGAACTCCGACCGCGATCCCTGAATTTCGGGGATGAGCCGCCTCGATATCCAATCGAGACGTTCACGCGCGGCCGTCGCTCGGGTCACGACGTGCCGGAGCTCTCCGGCAAGGTCCCTCCGCAGGCGATCGATATCGAGCAGACCGTTCTGGGCGCGATGATGCTCGAGGTCGAAGCGATCGCTCCCGCCATCGAGGTAATCGGTCCCGACTCGTTTTACAAGGCCGAGCACCGCAAAGTGTACGAAGCCATCCGCGGCCTCTTCGAGAAGGGGCACCCCGTCGACATCGTTACCGTTGCCGAGGAGATGAGGCGCCGCGGATCTCTCGACGAGATCGGCGGACCATACTTCCTGTCGCAGCTAACCGGTGGAATATCGACGTCGGCCAACGTCGAGCATCATGCCCGAATCGTAGTCGAAAAGTCGCTTCTTCGGCGGCTCATCAGCACCATGAACCGGCTGGCAACCGAAGCCTACGATCCCTCATCCGACGCCTTCGATCTCCTCGACAAGGCCGAGCGCGAGATCTTCGAGATATCCGATAGTCAGCTCCGGCGGACCTCCCGGTCAATGGGCGAGGTCCTGAAAGACACGTTGAAGCGCCTCGAAACCATTCATGGCCGGGAGGGCGGCATCACGGGCGTGGCAAGTGGATTCCATCGGCTGGACGAGTTAACGTCGGGCTGGCAGAACTCCGATCTGATCGTCGTGGCTGCACGGCCATCGATGGGCAAGACTGCGTTCACACTTCGGGTCGCCCGCAATGCGGCGCTCGATCCGAAGCGCAAGGCGGGCGTCGTGGTCTTCTCACTTGAAATGAGTGCAGGTCAGCTGGCGCAGCGACTCCTTACCGCAGAGGCGCGGATCGACGCGCACGCGGCGCGGACCGGCCGGCTGCACGATGACGACTGGCCCCACCTGGCGCGCGCAGCGGGCAGGCTCAGCCAGGCGCCGATTTTCATCGACGACTCCCCAAGTCTCGGCGTGCTCGAAGTCCGTGCAAAATCGCGCCGGCTCAAGGCCGAGCACAACATCGGCCTCGTCATCGTCGACTACCTGCAGCTGATGCACGGGTCAAATGACTCTCGCCAGAACCGTGAACAGGAGATCGCGCAAATCTCGCGCGGTCTGAAGGCGCTGGCAAAGGAGCTGGACATTCCGGTGATCGCAGTCTCACAGCTCAGCCGGGCTGTTGAAACGCGAGGAGGCGACAAGCGGCCGATGCTCTCCGACCTCCGTGAATCGGGCTCCATCGAGCAGGACGCCGACGTGGTGATTTTCATTTACCGCGCCGAGCGATACGGGATATTGGCCGACGACAACGGAAACTCGACAGAGGGTCTGGCGGAGATTCTCGTAAGCAAGCAACGGAACGGACCGGTTGGTACCGTCCGGCTGGCATGGCTCGACCAGTTTGCGACCTTCGAAAACCTCACGACCTACTATGCCGGAAACGAAGGCGACGGCCCCGGTGGTGACGGCGTCGACGGTAGTCCGCCCGCCCTGAATTCGCCCGACACGCCCTTCTAGACCCGGTTCGTCCACTCCGACTCGGGCAGCAGTCGTGCACGATAGGCGGCCCTGAGCAGCGTCTGAAAGTGGAATACGCCCTGTTCGCACTCGACCGAGAAGCGCCCGCGGTGGTAGCTCCTTGACGACAACCCCTCCTGCACGCGCTCGCAAATCTCGATGTCCTCGTACTGGACGCGGTCGCTGTAAACGAGGTCGTCTACAATGCGAGCGTTGCCCGCCGGCGACGTGACGTCCCGGTAGTAATAGTCGAAGTGCACCCGGCATCGGTTGGAGCCGTTCGGCTGGACCAGATTCGTCTGCAGCCGATCGGGAAGTATGTTCAGCATCAGATTCGGAAAGACGAAGAAGTAGAAGGCGTCGCCGCGCTCCACATGGTAGGGGTTCGACGCCGCGTCGATCGGACTGTGCTGGAGCGAGTAATAGGGGGCGAGCTCCGTCTTGTAGGCATGCAGATCGAGGATGTCGCAAAGCTCGGGGTGGACATACGGTAGGTGATAACCCTCGAGGAAATTGTCGACGTACACCTTCCAATTGCAAGCAACGTCATACGTGACTCGAGAGTGGAACTGAAGGCCGGCAATTGACGTGGGCTGCATGCGGTCAACGATCCCCGCGAAGTACTCCTCGAGCGGTGGCGCC